>JALTYD010000025.1 GCA_027046525.1 Pyrodictiaceae archaeon | reverse complement strand
TCTTTGGAGCATTTGAGCAGGACGAAGCTGTAATAGCAATTAGTGTACTATTAATATTCTCGACGATAGTAATCCGTGGTTATGTATATCTCATGACTTCAGCCGCGAGAAATTTAGAAGTGAGAATCGAAAGACCAGATATAGCTAGAGAGGGTTCTAGATTTAAAGTGAAGTACTATTTGAAAAACACCTCCTATATACCGTTGGTCTTCCTAGAGATAATCACTGCCAAGCCTGTATACTTACCACAGGCTAGTGGTAGTAATGGAGCTCTAGTAATTCTTCCTCCAAGATCGGTACTTGAAATAACAGAAGAGTATACTGCTCGTATAGGGAGACATACTTTCAGTGGATTAAAAGCTGTTGTACGAGACCCTCTAGGTTTATTTAAAAGTAGTGAGATTCCTATTGGGTTTTCATTTGAAGTAAGAGGAGTACCACGGATCGAGGAACAAACTATTACAAGAAAAGTTGCATTTACAAGAACAATCGGGACCACTAGGACTAGAAGAGCAGGACCCAGCGGGACAGAGTTTCACTCAGTACGCTATTATAATCCTGGTGATGAGCTTAGAAGAATCGTCTGGAGAGTGTTGGCATCAAGGAATGAACTTGTAGTAAAGGAATTTGAACTTGAATCTAATCTATACATACTATTAGTATTCTTACCTTCGTACGAAATGTTTTGGGGAAACCCACTAAATACAGCATTTGAACATTGCTTGAGACTAATAACTTCAATAGCTTTCTATAGCAGTAGAAAGGGAGACAATATAGGCTTAATCATATGGAGTAGAAAACCGATAGTCAGTAGAAAGTTTCATCGTGGAGTAGGCGCATTCCAGCTAGTTAATAGGATGATTTCAAGAATAGATTTCGATCCATCTATTATGTCCACTCGCTCCATAGATACACTTATAAAAAAGCATATTCTTCCTATTCTCAAAGAACGAACTATTATAGTGTTTTTCTTAACACCGTCAGAGTATATAGTTAATAGTCTAGAGAAATCCCTACATATACTACATCTAAATAAACATGCAGTATATGCAGTTTTATTTGCACCAACAGAGTACGAAGCACAATCCTTGAAAGAACCAGTTGCTTCACTATATAAACTAAAACTCATACCAAGCTATAATAACATGCTTAGCTTGATCAAGCGCTTGAGAAGAGTAGGAGTAAAGACTATTATTGTAGATCCAGAAACTTCACTAGCTAGAATACTAGACATATTAGATACACATAGAGTAGCCCCTTAAACAAGAAATATAGATCTCTATAAGAGTCATAGAGTGCTAAATAGATCCACTATCTTCTCGGCGATACTAGCCTCCTTATATAGAGAGTATCTGTAATGGCATTATATAGTAGTAGACATGTTATTGCAAGGAGTATGAGAGATGCCACTAGATCCCTGCCAGGTAATAGTATGTATAGTATAAAAGAAGTAAGTGAGAAAACAGCGATTGATAAGCTTCGAGGAAGTATATAGCCCTTCACTATAATATATGTCGTAAAAATACTACGACGGGGTATTATAGCAGTGTATCCATTCATATTTTTCTTGGCAAGATTTAACTCTACTAGCCTCTCTAAGTGGTGTCTTGCCGTACTTGGGCTTTTTAGGCCTATTAAACGTTGGACTTCTCTAACTCCGAGGGGTCTTTTACTACGAAGTAATAACATGTAAATTTTTAGGGCTGTACCACTGAGCTCTACCAATGGGTCTTTTTCTACATCTTTCTCCAAATAATTACCACCGAGAGCGAAGCAAGAGACGCCACTAATAGTATTAGAGTTGCTTTGATTAATTGTTTACCTAGAGGTGGAGGCTTACTTTCAATTACTGGCTGTATCGTTTTACCTCTACTTTCAATACCTGGTGTAGTTATTACTGTTGTTACTGCTGCCTTAGGTTGAGTGTAGTTTTCGAGTGATTCTACTTGAGTAGTTACTGTGGGAGTTACAGTAGGCGTTACTGTAGGAGAAGCGGGCATTGGGACGGGGGTTGTAATCGTTCGTGTTTTCTCTACGTCTAGTTCAGTCGCACTTACACCTAGTGCAGTCGGCATAGTGTAGTATAATTTGCCGTATGATTCTAGGGTTATCATGTTAATTAATTTACTCTGTATACCTAGTGGAATCTTATCTATACTTTTAATACATCCAATTAATAAATCTGTAGGATAATATGTAGTTGGAAGATCCTCTACCTTTATTAGTACTAAGTAAGTACTATTATCTGAAGAGTTGAATATATATACTCTAGATTTAGCCTCTCTGCACGAGATATTATATAATAAGCTAAAACTTGTAGGAACATCTTCTAATGTAGCATTTAGTGGTACTAGTATATAGGCTAAAAATTCGTCTATTGGTTTAGTTTCAGTAGCATTTTGTGAATAGACTATTGGAGTCAGAAATAGTGTTAGTAATACGAGTACCAGTAATAGGGGTATACCTTTCTGAGTAACTTTTCCCAACTCTTGATCACACTTCAACTTAATACTTAGTCCATGTGTAGTTATTGTAGTTAGGGGTTGTTTAGTCTAAAGTTTCGAACAATGAAAATAAGATATATGTATCCAGAAGGTAGTCTTGAAAGAATATTTTCTCGACAATTGCCTAATAATGCTTTCGACTATTGTCAAGGAGAAATCTGTTTTTACTATAAACTATAACGCCTTACTTGCATATAGAATAATCGTCTACGATGAGCTGTGATTGAAA
The DNA here is from genome assembly GCA_027046525.1 of Pyrodictiaceae archaeon. Classification (GTDB taxonomy): domain Archaea; phylum Thermoproteota; class Thermoprotei_A; order Sulfolobales; family Pyrodictiaceae; genus JALTYD01. The sequence continues at coordinate 3,539 of JALTYD010000025.1, read as the reverse complement.
TGAAAAGTGTAGGAATTGTCGGATGGGGAGCATATATACCGTTATATAGAATTGCTGTAGATGAAATTGCTAAAATGTGGGGGATAGATCCATTTCTCGCTAAAGCATTAGGTATGTATGAAAAAGCCGTAGGAGGATTAGATGAAGATGCAGTGACTATTGGCGTAGAGGCTGCCATGAATGCATTACAGAGAGCTAAAATAAAACCCGACAGTATCGGAGCTGTGTTTTTTGGTACAGAGTCAAAACCCTATGCAGTAAAACCTTCGGCAACCATTGTAGCCGAGGTATTAGGTATAACCCCTAATACCATGGCTTCTGACTTAGAGTTTGCGTGCAGAGCAGCTAGTGAAGGATTAAGAGCAGCATTTGCACTCGTAGAATCAGGGCAAATAGATTACGGCTTAGTTATTGGCGCAGATACTGCTCAAGCAAATCCAGGAGATGTACTAGAACTAACAGCCTCGAGTGGGGGAGCCGCGTTTATTGTAGGACCTTCATCAGAATCCGTTGCTATACTTGAAGGAGTATTTACGTTCATAACAGATACACCTGATTTTTGGAGAAGAGAAGGTGTACCATATCCTTTCCATGGCGAAGGATTTACAGGAGATCCAGCATATTTCCATCATATTATTGGAGCAGTAGAAGGTCTAATGAAAAAACTGGGATTAAGCCCTAATGACTTCGACTATGCTATATTTCACCAACCAAATGGTAAATTCCCATTGGTAGTAGGAAAGAGACTAGGATTCTCTAGAGAGAAAATAATTCCCTCTTTAGTAACTCCTTATGCAGGGAATACTTACAATGGGAGTGCTCTACTAGGATTTGCACGAGTTCTTGAAAATGTTGCAAAACCTGGCGATAGAATACTAGTTGCACCATTCGGTAGTGGAGCAGGAAGCGATGCATTTAGTTTTATAGTAACTGACAAGCTTGAGGAAAGAAAGAAGCTAGCACCTACAGTTGATGATTATCTTTCAAATAAGAAGATTATAAGCTACTCTGAATATGCACGTATGCGTCAATTGATAAAAATTGTGAGGTAGACATGGATTGAGCAAAATTTACATAGGAGGAGTCGGTCTAAACCGTGTCGGAAGACATTTCAAAAAAGACATAGTAGACTTAGCTTACGAAGTCTCTCTAGAAGCTATTAACGAAGCAGGCATTGAACCAGATGCTGTAATTATATCTAATTCACTAGGTAATGTTCTTCAGAAGCAAAACAACCTTGCACAGTATATATCATCCAGTATAGGTCTAAGAGGAAAAACAGCATACCACGTAGAGGCTGGTGATGGAAGTGGGGGCGCAGCTATACATATTGCATATACATTATTGAAAGCAAAAATAGCTTCATCAGTTCTCGTTGTAGGAGTAGAAAAAATGACTGATTATCCTTCTCATGTTACACATACAGCTCTATCTCAGCTCCTCAACTATGAATATGAAGCATACTACGGTGCTACATTATCTGGTATTGCAGCACTAATTATGCGCTATTATATGAAGAAATACGAAGTATCCAGAGATGCAGTGAGTGAATGGCCTGTACTTATGCACTATAATGCATCTAAAAATCCGTATGCTCAAATAAGGAAGACTATAACAAAGGAAAATGTTAAGGAAAGCCAAATAATAGCTGATCCACTGACATTATTTGATATAAGCCCTATCGGCGATGGAGCAGCAGCTGTCCTGCTAGTAGGTGAAGATTATGAACATCAATTAGAAGAAAAGCCAGAAGTCTTTCTAGACACAGTAGTACATCATGCGTATGAATTAGAGCTAACGCTGCGCGAGGATCTAGCAGCACTTCCTACTGTACGAGAAACAGTAGATTTAGCATTAAAAAAGGCTAATCTCAGAATACAGGATATTGATGTAATTGAGTTACATGATTCATTTACAATTACAGGTTTACTAATATTAGAGGAGGCTGGCCTCGCTGAGAGGGGTAGGGCAGCATACCTACTCTCGGATGGTAGGTTTAGACATGGAGATAAACCAGAAGTAAATTTGAGCGGCGGCTTGAAAGCTAGAGGGAATCCTATCGGTGCTACAGGAGTTTATCAAGTTGCAGAAGTTGCAATGCAGCTTAGAGGAGCTTTCCCCGGACTACAGAGTAATAGCCCAGAAATAGGCCTTGTTATAAACATGTCAGGGATAGGTAGTAGTGTTAGTAGCATAGTTATTAGAAAAAGGTGATACACATGGTCTGGAAATTAAGTCCTGTTAGTGTGTGGCGTCACCGCATCCCTCGATACAGACTTATAGGTAAAGAGTGCAAAAAATGTGGAAAACATCACTATCCACCCAAACTTGCATGTCCTTATTGCGGTTCTAGGGATCTTAAAAACATAGAATTGCCTAGAAGCGGCATTATTGAAACCTATACTGTGATCTACGAAGTAGGTGAAGAATTTAGACATAAAGCTCCAGTAGTCATAGGACTTGTTAAATTAGATGATGGAACAAGAGTAATAGCACCTATAACAGATGTTGCAGAAGATGAGTTAGAGATAGGTCTTAGAGTAGAAGCAACATTTAGGAGAATAAGAGATGGAGATCATTTCGGTGTAATAGGATACGGGCTAAGTTTTAGACCAATAAGAACCAATGTTAGCAAGACCTCTAGCTAACTGTGTGACTAGCCATGAGTAATAATCTTTCTAAAAAACTCGAAGAGACTGTGAAGAGAGTTGTAAGAGGAGAGATAAAATTACACCAGCTCGATAAAATACTTGGAAATGCTAATTTAGCAGCACTTGCAAGACGATTAGCACTTGAGAAAATAACAGGTACAAGTCTAGTAAGTATAAGTAATACTATACTAGATTTTGAAGAACTCGTTGGAAGAAATATAGAGAATCCTATTGGTGCTGTACAGATACCAATAGGAGTAGTTGGCCCTCTAAAAATAGAAGGAGAGTATGCAAAAGGTCTTTTCTACGTACCGATGGCTACTACCGAGGGAGCACTAGTTGCAAGTGTTAACAGAGGGGCAAAAGCCATTACACTATCTGGAGGAGCTAGGGCCAAAGTGTTGAGAGATACTATGACAAGAGCACCTGTATTCTGGACGCCAAGTATAAATGATGCACTTAACTTTGTAGAGTGGATCAAGAATCACTATGACTCGATTAAGAGGGAAGCAGAGTCTACTACAAAGCATGGAAAGTTGTTAGAAATTCAACCTTTTATTACTGGTAATCTTGTATGGTTAAGGTTTGTCTTCTCAACAGGAGATGCTATGGGTATGAATATGGTTACTATAGCTACAGACAAAGCATCAGAGTATATATTAAGAAACTACAATAAAGAATTAAAATTAATTGCAATAAGTGGGAATATGTGCACAGATAAGAAGCCTGCAGGTATAAATCTACTACTGGGTAGAGGAAAAACAGTAGTTGCAGATGCATTAATTAGTAGGAAAATCATAACAGATGTATTTAGAGTAAATCCAGAGGATATAGAATTTGTTAACCGAGTTAAAAACCTGTTAGGAAGTGCTAGAGCGCTGAGCATAG
>JALTYD010000024.1 GCA_027046525.1 Pyrodictiaceae archaeon | reverse complement strand
AAAAAAAAAAAAAGGGGAGGTAGTTTTAGAGGTGTTAAGACAAAGGATTCACTCTTTGAGTCATCGTAATGCCCATTAGTAGTTGCATCAATAGATGCTTGTGTAGTCTTTTTCATAACTACATCAAAATCAAAAGAGATAGAACCTGCTCTTTTTACATAGGCTATAAACTCATAAGTGTTAATTCTTGAAGAGTTCTTTACTGTTTGGCTCTCTTTTAAAAGTTTTATGCTAAAGGCTTTATTATCTTGTACTGGATTAAAGTCTATAGTATAAAGCTCACTTGCATCACTAAATTTACACACGTATGTAAGTAAAATCGCCTCATTTACATATGCAATTTTTTTATCTGCTGTAGCACTCCAAGTATATGTAGAAGCACTTAAGTCTAGGAGTATCTTCTCTGCCTTCTTGAATTCTTTCTCACTATTCTTATCAGCTATTAGTACTATCCTACGTAGGTTGAGATCTGCGAGTCTCTTTAGACGGTTAATATGTGTCTGTCTAGACTCGGTTTTCTCTATATCTTCTTCTATTAGTGTGATATTGTTAGTATCTCTGTAGTATACTCCTATCTTGTCTATGCTAACAAGATCTATTCTGAGAGGTCTCAGCATTACTAGAGGTGTTTCTCTTTGGAGATCTACTAGTTCCTCTAAGAATGGTCTTGCCCAGCTAGGAGCATATCCTGTGCTTAGATATTCTCTGTAGAGGCCCCATACTATAGGGTCGTCGAGTTGTTGGTAGAGTTTAGGGTGTCTACGTTCGATTATCATAGCTGCTAGTACTCTGGCTTCAGTAGGTGATTTTATCTTACCTTCTACTATTTCTCTAAAGAGACTTATCATCGATATATCGTCTAGATTTCTCCATGCATTTATTGCATCAGTTTTACTACTACGTATATCATCTGGTGTAGGTATCTCTAGTTCTGCTCCACTACCTTGTATGCCTATTACTCTACTATATGTTAGTAGGCTGAAAAGACGTGCATAGAGTGCATTATATGTTTCAACTACACGGTGGAGGTAGACTTCGCTGTACATATAGAGTCTAGCGAGTAGAAATGATTCTAGTACACTAATACCCTTGTCTAAGATAGCTACTCTACATGCTTTTCTACTTAGTTCACCACTATGGGTTTTTAGTAGAGGAGTTGCTAGTATAACTCTAGTGAGTCTACCTATGTCGTAAAGGCCGTAGTGTACTCCTGCATAGAGACTATCTCTTAGTAGATAGTCCATACGGTCTACATCTAGGCCGCTCGATAAGAGCATGTACAGGATATGTACTGTACACTGAGCTAGTGGATCTAGCTTTGTACTCTGTTGTGGTCTTCCTAGTACTAGTTGTATATCATCTTCTAGTCTATCTGTAAATACTGGTTCTATCTCGATACCTTCTCTATGTAGTGTTTCTACAGCGTGTGGTACTAAGCTGAAAGTATATTCTTCGTGTCTCAGAGGTAGTTTCTCTACACCAGGTACACCATATATGTATCTAGCTTCTGATATCCCTACTTCTGTAGAGTGGCTGAATGGTAAATGTCCTACATCATGTAGTAGAGCTGCTAGCTGGAAGACTGTGAGAGATTGAGAGAGTCTATCTGAGAGTTCTCTCCCACCGAGATCTTGGTAGTAGTAGTCTGTATTACTAGTAATGAATCCTAGTAGTTCTTTTGCTAGATGAGCAGACCCTATACTGTGGTTGAATCTGCTATGCTCCATACCGTGGTAGACAAGATATGCAAATGCTGTCTGTTTTATACTTCTCAGTCTCTGTAGAATCCAGGAGTCTACAAGAGGCGATAGTTCTTCACATATATCTGAGAATCCATGTACTGGGTCTTTGAAGCTCTTTGTTGTACGGCATATCTGTTTCAATAACGAAGTACCTCTCAATACTATTCTATTACCATAGTTATTCATCAGCCTAGCCAACACTTTATATACATGTTGTACTGCCTCGCTAGTCATGGGATTGGAGGAAATGAGTAAAAATATAACATCGAGGACTATTCTTGCGATAGTTCTAGTAGCTCTACTATGTCTATCTATCGTATCTCTAGCTGCTAGACCTGAGTGGGCTGTTGAGGGTAATTGGGTTAGATATCAAGCGACTATATCTATTCAAGGAGAAGCTGTGAATAGATCATTAGGTGTACCTATGATATCGGCGAAAGTTAGCCTTAAAGTCGAGATAGTAGAAGTTGATGATAGAGGATTTAGAGTAAAAACTACTATCGAGGGAGTCGAAGCTGAGCCTCAGCAAGCTGCACAACTACTTAGTACAATGGCGTCGAGCTTTGTAGAAGTAGGATACATAGAATTTGATAAAGGACCTGAAGAAGTATCTATATACATAGATCCTGCCAAGTTGCCAGAAGGAGCAGTAGTTGAAAAGAAAGAAGAAAATGGATACGTCAAAGCTACCTACGATACAAGTACTGGGTGGTTGAAGAGAGCTGAAGCAAAAATAGAATCAAGTGATGCTGCTGGTGTCTCTCTAGACTTCAAGATTATGTTACAAGATAGCAATTTCGTAGGTGGTGGATTTGGAGACATAGCTCCTATCATAGTAGTTGCTGGTATAGTAGGTGTCTTAGTAGTAGCAATTATCCTCTCTATTAGGAGAATTATGCAGAGCTAGAGAATATAGAGTTAGGCTACATAATAGGTGACTAGGTACCTGGTCAGTATGTATAAGTACTACAAGAACGAGTTACAATAACAGTCTCTACTCGCACTGAGGAGTGGGACGTATAGTATTAATTCTACTATTTTAAACAACGAGTTATACTAGGCTGTTCTGTGGTGAGTAGATTGGAGTATGTAAAGATCCTAGGGATACATAGCTCACCACGCAGATATGGTGAAACATACAAGCTTCTCAGGATAGCTCTAGAAGCTGCTCGCCGCGAAGGCGCTGAGACAGATATTATCTATCTAGGTGAATATAGTATTGAGCCATGTATAGGTTGTGTCTCAGATGATATATTAGCGTGTAGATTTCCATGTATTATAGGAGATGATTCCTTCAATGACATAGGTAGGAAGATGCTAGAGTTCGATGGCTATATCATATCTACTCCTGTCTACTGGTATAGTGCTAGTGGAGTATTGAAGAACTTCATAGATAGACTTACTAGTATGGAGAATATGATCTACCACACTGGGAAGAGCTATCTAGAAGGAAAAGTAGCTGGTTTTATAGCTGTAGGTAATGATACAGGAGCACTAACTACTATATCATGGCTAATAGTTACGCTAGTCAGTATGGGAGTACATGTACCAGCATGGAGTCTTGCATACCACGAGCAGAAGACAGGTGTCGAGAATAATAGAGCTGCTCTTCTCGATGCAGCTAATGTTGGTAGAGTAGTTACTCTATCAGCAAAACTACTCAAGTCGCAGAAAACTTGGTATGATGCTTCGCTAGAAGAACTAGTAGATAATACTCTACCGAGAATTCTTGGAGAAGTAGAAGAACTAGAGAAGAAACTAAAACCACTACGAGAAAAACTCTGGAGCAGGAAGACTAGCTCTTGATAAGCTCTAGGACTTCTACTAGACTACTAATACACTCACTACTTGGTATATCTACTCTATTGCAGCCGGACGGACTATAGAGTATTGTTTTTAGACCAGCTTTCTTCGCAGATAAGTAGTCTCTCTCGTAGCTATCTCCTACGTGTAGTATATCACTGGGTTTGATACCTAGGAGTCTTGTTATTTCTTTGTAGAACTTTGTAGTCTTTTTAGACCAGCCAAGCATATTACTCGTGAATAGTATATCTACATAGTCGATAAGTTTTGTCTTCTCCAGGACTTTGAGAGAGATTTCGTGCCAACCAGCATCACTTGAGACAACGACTACTAGTCCCTGCTCTTTTATCCTCTCTAGTACAGTTCTAGCATCTCTATTTTCTCTAAATCTCGATACTATACTATCTACATATACACTAAGTAGCTTGTAGAGTGTATCTGGTCTAGGCTTTATACCAGCTTTACTTACTGCGTAGAAGATCTTGTATAAATGGCTGTACTCTCTACCACTTGGATCTTCTTGTGCAATACTGTATGCTGTAACTAGATGTCTAGCTAGTAGATCTGGATCAAGTCTATAGCCTTGTCTAGTAAGCTCGCTGTATATGCTCTTTGCACCATACTCTATTGTAGATTTTATACCTTCGATACATCCTGGCTCCCAAGCAAGTGTACATGCTAGGTCGAAGCTTATGTATCTAGTCAGTCTCTACCACCCCTGTTCTAGTAGTTGAATCTAAAGATAGAATAAGGTGTTTAGCAAAGAGAATAGATCAACATGTAGAGTTAGAGCCGCTATGTTTCTGCTTTTTCTCTAGTTTCTCTCATTGATAATTCTTTCTCCAACTCTTTTGCAATCTCTATTGCTTCTTCTTCAGCTTTTCTAGCTTCCTCTTCTTCTACAAGCTCTAGTACTTTATGTTTAGCTACAGCAGCTACATGCTCCATATCGCCGCGTGGGCCTTTAAGCCTCTCAGGCAATCTGGAGAGTACTTCTTCTGGCCCATAGCATATTATTCTATCACCAGCTACTAGCTTAGTATCTTCTCTCGGTGCTCCTATGTAGATCTCGCCACTTCTAGTCCTGCGGTAGATCCCTAGGACGATAACTCCTTCATCCTGTAGTTTGAGTTCTCCTAGAGTCCGGCCTTCCAGCCAGCTACCTCGTCTGACACGGACAACTGTTATTGTATATCCTTTGCTTAGGCCTAGGACGTGTTCATAGTCTAGTAGTCTAAGACTAGTATATCTTTTCAGCATCTTCTCCATTAAGAAGCCTAGGAGCTTGTCTAGTACTTGTGAACGAGATAAGAAGTATAAGCTTAGTAGTCCTGATCCGAGCCATAGGCCGTTTCTAAGAACTTGCTCTGTTGTTGTACCGACAAATGCTAGTACTAGTGATGCTATTGCAGATGTTATACCTACACTACCCATAAGCATTAGTGTTTTTATTATCTTTCTACGTACTGGGTGGGATACTACGTATTCAGCTTCTGATGTAGTAAATCCTACGCCTGTAAACGCAGAAAGTGCCTGGAAATAGGCTACTTCGCGGGAGAGACCAGTCATAACTAGAGCGATAGTACCTATACGGATAACTATTATCGAGAATAGTACTATGATTAGTAGTGATACTATTGCTACAAATGTCATTTCTTGTTTCCCTTGATTATCTACATAGTATTCTACACGAATATAGCATCTATTTAAAGCATCCTGGGCAATAGAGTGTAGTAGGTGGCTCACCACAGTATATAGTCTCTGAAGATGTTCTAACTCTAGGATCTATAGTCTTTCTCGGCGTGGATAACTAGGTGGTCTATACGTAGATTTTTATACACATAGTACTGCTGGCGGCTAATCTTTCTAAACTCTTTATAACTGGTAGCTAGTCCTAAGCTAGGCTGGCTCAACAAGACTATATCTTCGTATAGTCTATTTCTAGGATATCTCGTCTTTAGATCATCTTCAGTATTTATATGAGATAGATAGAGGGGAAAACGAGCTAAGTATCTGCTACCAACTAGTACTACTGTAGTAGCTGCTCGTATAAGATCTGTTGCTCTTAGATATCCTCTTAGTCTACATATATTTTCTATATAGCTATGTATCTCTGAGAAATACCTACCTGTTAGTACAGAGATTAGTGGATCAGTATGCCTACTATCATGGAGTACTGCTGCTATATCTGCATCTTCTATGTTGAGATAGCTAGTTAGCAGTAGATATACTTCGATTTTTATCCATGGAGTGTCTACTGGGGCTAGATAGTAGTAGTTTGAGCCTCTATCACTAACACTATAGACTCCGCGGAGAGGACCACTACACTCTAGGAATCTATCTACTGTACATTCTATGATAGGTATGATAGATTTGTATACTTTACATCTATCGTAGTCTCTGGTAACTACTAGTAAGTCTACTGTGCTTAGTTTAGTGAGTTCTTCTACTATCTTTGAGAGTGAAGGTTCTCCATCAACTAGTACAAGTGCTTTATCTCTACCAAATCTCCTAGATTCTCCACCTGCTAGTAGTATTAGTGTTGTAGACAATCCCTTCTCTGCCTCTATGCCTCCTAGAGCTTACTCTAGTTCTTCTAATATTATATTACTATTGTATGTACTAGTATTAGGTAAACTAGTGTATTTGAGTTATCACTAGTGTATAGGATTCTAATATCTAAGAAATGCTAGCTATTATGTATATTATATTAGATTTTATTGTTCTGCTTATATTAATGATATTAACATTTATTTTAGATGTATTCTTAATCTGCTATAT
>JALTYD010000023.1 GCA_027046525.1 Pyrodictiaceae archaeon | reverse complement strand
AATATACAATATAAAATCCCTTATCACTTAGCTATATTATAAATTGAGTATCATAAGGGGATTGTTTCTCGATGGAAAATAAAGGTAAGAGATTTATAAAAGCACTATACTCTCTTGAGGCAGCATCATTATTGAGGTTAGCAAAACGTTACTATAGTTATAGAGTGCTCTCTGATGTTACAGGTATTCCTGCACCAATTCTAGCACGGTATATATTTGGTAAAACACTACCTACTCCAGATAGAGCCCATACGATATTGAAACGGCTAATGAAACTAGTTGATCCACGGTATATTCTAGGGCAACGATTAGCTGACACAGGAGGAATTGTTGATACCAGTATAGTTTTAACAGATCCTCTCTACTTGAAAGCTACTACATTCTACTTCGTCGAGAAACTAGCAGATCAAAAGATAACAAAAATTGTAGTACCAGAAGCGAGTGGTATACCTCTTGCTACTAGTTTAAGCTTAGCTCTCGAAGTACCATTTATAGTAGCTCGTAGAAAAGCAACAATGAGTCTTTTCCGAGAAACTCTCTGTAGCGATATAGAGCCATCTTTTTGTATACAAAAAGATAGTATTGGGAAGAGAGACAATGTACTAATAGTAGATGATATAGTAGAAACAGGTGCTACTCTAACCTCCATAAAAAGACTTATTGAACTTATAGGTGCTAGTTTAACTAAAGTAGTTGCACTTGTAGTGATAGGAGAAGAATGGAAGAATAGGGCCAAAATAGAAGACGTAGAGACCTTAATAATGATAATGAGGCCTACGAAGAGAGCTCGGATGCCTAGTTTGTAGTAATACTCTATACCAAGCTTTATAGGATGATATGATTAACAAGACCTCTAGGGAGTAATACTACTGGTGTTATTATGCCTATCAGCTTTAGACTATTATTCAATGGCTATAACCCGGGCAAAGAACCCGTTAATGAAAATAATAAGGAGAACACCAGTGTGGATAACAATATTCTCCCTCTTAGGCTCAGACGTGGTAATTCTATAAAGATAGGAGAAGCAAGTATAGAATACAAAGATGATGGTACATTAGTAGCGTGTGATAGATACGGATGTGCAAGAGCTGTTGTGGAAGAGGAGGAATTTGTAGATATAGAACCTGTTCCATCAATCCACAGACTCTACATGGAAACAACATATATCTATGTCGATTTTACAGACAGAGTCTATGTTAGTGGTAAAAACGAGATATACTGGACACTTGCACCTATAGAACTAGAAGTTGGTGTAAATGGTGTTGCACTTATCAGACTCGCACCGTCGAAAATTAAGCTAACATTAATTGGAGATTTAATAGAGGGGTTTATAGCACGTTACTATAAGGCTCCAATTGTACATAAACTCGATGATCTAGAAGTAGTTAGTGGCGCAGCCATTGTTGGATTCAGAGTTAAAGGAGACCCTGTATTCTTACCTGGTATAGGGTTTAATGCTGGCCTAGTAACATTCTATAGAGATCGAAGAGGAAGACTATACTATCCGCTTATAACAGTAAATACAAGTGGTAGGATAGTGAGTTCTAGGCCTACAGATAGTCCTCCTCTCGAAGATCTAGAAGCTATAAGTACTAGACGAGTAGATAAAACAAGATTGTTTTCATTAGCACAATCATCTCCGCCTTTTGTTATGAGTATAGAAGTTATCAGACGACAGCCTATTCCACCATGAGGTGTCTGCTATGGAGAATGTTGATGTCGTGAATACAGTAAAGCCAAATAATGTAAGTACCACTAGTAGTTTTACTACCTCAATACTAGATAAACTAAGAGAGATCTTTATTGATAAGGCACCAACCATTCTAGAAGCAGCAGCTATCATAGTTGTATCAGTCTTCTTAGCTCTATTCATACGTCAACTTATGCGTAAAAATCTAAAAATGAGAATACCAGGCCACGTCTATAAGCCACTAGAAACTGCTATCTTCTACCTTATAGTTATACTTGGTGTGGTTATAGCATTATCACCATTTGGGATAAGTTTATCCGGTTTAATACTGGCTGGCGGATTTGCAGGCATAGTAATAGGCTTTGCAGCTCAGCAATCACTATCTAATTTGATGAGTGGAATATTCCTACTGGTTGAACAACCACTGAGGATAGGCGATCCTATCCAAGTAGCTGATGTATCTGGTGTTGTACACGATATAAGTTTCTTATCGACGAGGATTAGGACATGGGATGGACAAATTGTTAGAATACCTAATAATACTGTCTTCAACGAAGTAATTACAAATTATATACGTACAAAAGCACGTAGAGTCGACATTAAAATAGGTGTACATTATAAGAGTGATCTTGATAAAGCTATCAATGTTATAAAAGAGCTCTTAGATAATCACCCCTATTGTCTAGCTAATCCAGCACCAGAAGTCTTCGTAGAAGAGTATAGTGATTCTGCTATAGTTTTAAGAGCACGTTGTTGGGCACCACCTCCTGTATGGTTTACAACGAAAATCGAGATCCAAACGAAGCTGAAGAAAGTACTAGATGAAGCTGGAGTAGTTATACCGTATCCTCAACTGGACCTACACCTGGTTAGTAGTACAGCCGATATCTCAGTAAAAATACAAGATAGAAAAGAAAAGTAATAACAGATAAGGATGGAAGATATGTGTATAATTAACTATGAAAGGGTAAAAGAAGTAGCTAATTCTTTATCTAAGCTAAGGCTTGAGATACAAGCTAGAGTTGATACGTTTGAAGATACAGACTATTACCCAGATAGAAATACGGATAGTAACACAGTAATTGCATATTTCTTAGTAATGGTTGCTATGGATCATAGACTCTCACGACCTGGAAAACCATACGAAGCAATAATCGGAGGAAAGAGGTATCATGGAGCTGACCTCCTATACAGACTAGGCAAGAAGATGCTTGACTTAAATCCCTCTTTCTTCGAGCCCTACAACCTGGAAAAAATCACTAAACATGATATAATGAAGTGGCTTTGTGTGGATAAAATATGCCCGCCTGATCCTGATATACGCGCAATGTTGCTTAGAGATCTAGGATATAAACTGAGAATCCTCTACGGAGGTGAGCCACTTAAGCTAGTCGAGGAAAGCAAAAATATGTTGCATAGTTGGTATAAAACAGATCTCGGCTTTATTGAACATCTGAAGAACTTCTATGCTTATAATGATCCTGTTGAGAAGAAGGCTATGTTATTGGCAAAGTTTCTAGAAAGAAGAGGAGTATTTGAAATAAAAGATAACGAGAATAAAAGAGTACCAGTGGATAACCACCTCGTTAGAATAGGTTTAAGACTTCAGCTTGTTCATATTGATAGAAATATTCACATTAAAATTTCAAGACGAGAAGAAGTTACATCTTGGGAGGATATATGTATTAGGATAGCCTTACGTGAAGCATGGCACGAAGTAGCTATGAAATCTGGCTTAGACGATTTTATACTAGATGACCTACTATGGGGTATGGGGAGAAGGACTTGTATTCAGCAAAAACCTCTATGCGACAATTGTCTTAGTGGCCTAGAATGTAGGAATAGTGTGTGTATATTTCGTTCTATATGCCCGGTAGGTCTAAGAATCTCGCCTCCTATAGATGAGCATATGTATACTAACACATGGTGGTATTAATTTATGGAAGAGCAGTAGACACACTTATTTTAGTTACATCTCAGTACCTTATACTAAAGTCATCAAATTCTTTCCTAGGCTCACTAAAAATGACGGTTACTTTTGTGACACGAGCAGCTGGTGGGCCTCTAAGAGCCCATTTTATTAGCTGTTCTACTGCTTCTCTCTCCCCCTCTACTACAGCTTCTACACTGCCATTGGGGAGGTTTTTTACCCAGCCTTTTACGCCTAATTTTAAGGCTTCTCTTCTCATATTTGCTCTAAAGAACACACCTTGAACTATTCCTTCTATTCTTAAATACGCTCGAATAAGCTCAGCTGAGCGTGGATCTGTGTAATCTCGGTCTACCATAGTATATCCCCCTATTACTTTGTATTGTGTTTAAGTAGCAATCTTATTAATATATAATAGTGATTGTGTAGCTAAGAACATGGTTAGATCTATGAAGGTTGTATTTCTAGGAACTGGAGGAGCAGGTGCTCCTCCGGGTAGAGCACAGAATTCAATCTTAGTAGAAGGAGAGAATCAGAGACTACTTCTTGACGCAGGTCCTGGATCTGGTCAACGTCTACGTGAATACGGTTTATCAGCGTGCTCAATAAACCATGTCTTGATAAGCCATCTACACCTAGATCACTGGGCTGGTTTATTTGATATAGCTGTTCAAGCTGCTGCAAGAGGATGTAAACCGCCTCAGATTATTATCGAGACTAGACTTTTCAACGATTTTAAAGAAAAAATACTTCCACTGTTACCTAGATTATACCGTTTAGGAGAGGGTTTGATTCTCCCTGTAGAATCTAATCGTATCTATAATTTAGGGGAATTTGTACTAGAACTCTCTCCTACTTCGCATACTGTATTATCTTTTGCTACAAGTATAAAATTAGCTGCAGGTAGGAGGCTCGTTTATACATCAGATACTCGTTTCCACCAGGAAATCGTAGAATTCTGTAATGGTGCTAAACTCGTGATAACAGAAGCAACTTTGCCTAGTAGTCTTGGAGATGTAGCTCTTGAATCAGGTCATCAAACAGTAAGCGATGTATTTAAGTATCTTAACTTCGTGGGAGATAATACACTGCTAGCAATAGTCCATCTAACTGAAGAGAGTTTTAGCGAGATTTCTAGGATTTCACTACCTGTTAACATTATTGTACCAAGCGATTTTACAATAATTACTCTCTAGGGTTATGGAAGAGGTTTGTTGATTAAAAGCTCAGAATCCCCTTTTATAACATCTAGAGGTTCATCCCTTCCAAGCTTCATCATTGCATAGATTACCAGTAGTTGTAAAGAGTGGTAGCCTCACACTCTTTAATCTATCTTATCATGAGATGGGTATATATGAGAGAAAAAAGATGGAATTACAGTTTTAGTATCTGCATTAACTCACTTACGCCTTTTTTAATCGCGTTTACACTTTCAATGAATTCCTTCTTTTCTTCATCTGTTAGTGGAAGTTCTATTATTTTCTCTACGCCTCTCCTGCCTAATACGACCGGGACACCAGCAAATACGTCATTTACGCCATATTCTCCATCAAGGTATACTGATGCATAGAATACTTTCTTCTGGTCTTTTTTAATAGATTCAGCCATTATTGCTAGGCCAGCTCCAGGACCATGGTTTGAAGACCAGCCTCTAAGCTCTATTATCTTTCTGCCAGCATCAAGTGTAGCTTTCTTAAACTCCTCAATTTCGCTAGTAGATGCTATCTCAGTTAATGGTTTTCCACCAACAAATGTCAATCTAGGGACAACCACCATTTTCTGGCCATGCTGGCCTATAACACATGGATCTATTGATGCAGGAGATACACCTAGCTTTCTCGATATATAGTATGCTAATCTACCTCCGTCTAGTACACCTGAGAATCCTATAATTCTATTTCTCTCGAAGCCAGTTACTTTCCACAGGCCATACGCCATCATATCCAGAGGATTTGTTGTTAAGAGGACAACTGCGTTCGGAGCATATTCTTTTATAGCTTCGCCAACACTTTTGATTACATCTGCGTTCTTTTGGAGAAGCTGCTCTCTTGTCATGTCAGCTTTTCTAGGAAAACCTGCTGTAACTATTACGAGATCAGAACCAGTCATGTCTTTGTAGTCAGATGAACCTCTGATATCTATACTGAGTCCTAAGATTGATGCTGCATGGCCAAGATCTAATGCTTCACCTTCAGCTCTGCCAGGTATAATGTCTATTAGCGTTATATCGTCTAGTTCTCTAACCATCAAGAATGTAGCAGCAGATACGCCTACTCTTCCTGCTCCAACTATGGTTATCATGTATATTTCCACCCCACATTAATTCCAATGATACTATTAGCGAGGTAGCTTAAAATAGGTAATTCTTTAATCAAACATTGTAATAATATCGTTATTATAGACTAGAAAAATAGTAATTATAGATAACCTTTTACGAAGCGTAGCTAAAATTTAATTCTTTCACGTAGATTTGTTAGAGGAGATAACATGTGAAGGTAATCATGGTCACTCGAGCACCACCATCATTCTGTGGTATAGCTGAATATTCAAGTATGCTAGTATCTAGTCTACTAGATCTTTACCAGTTAGAAGTTATGTTTATTGCAACAAAATTAGATAACCAGGAAGGAGTCTATACAGAGCCCTACTCTAAAGCAAAAGTAGTAAAGTGTTTTAAAGAAAGTGGACCCTATAATGAGATTCTAAAGTGTATAAACAAGTTAGACATAGATAGGAATACTGTCATACACTTTCAACATGATTATAGTATCTATAGAAA
>JALTYD010000022.1:3531-6481 GCA_027046525.1 Pyrodictiaceae archaeon | reverse complement strand
TTGAAGAAGGCCTTGAAGATACTATGAAAATAATAGAGATTCTAGAGAAATTTTCTCTTATCAAGAGAGAGTATCTAGAGAGAATCGATTGTAGTGATATAAGTAAGTTGTTAGTTTTCGATAAGAAGAGAAGAGGTGAGGAGTATATACTTGTTCCATTAATCTATAGAATAGGTAGTGTAAGAGTAGAAAAATTAAGAATTGATCTCTATAGTGGTTTGTTAACAAAGGCTTGTAGTAAGGCGAGAAAGGTATTAGAAAATGGTAGTAAGAACTAGTATCCCTAGTAGAGTATTAGATAGAATAGTGTGTGTTGTTTCTGCGAGTAGCTGGCAGAAGGTTACTGAAATTGTAGAAAATAGTAAGTGCAAAATAGTTGAACTTAGAACTGATCTACTAGGCTTAGATAAGGAACTAGCTATTTCTATTTCTAGCAGACTACTAGATCGTGGATACACAATTATTGCTACTTTCAGAGACAATAATGTATCTGAGGAAGAAAGTAGTAGAATAGCTGAGATGATAGACGAGCTAGCTAAGTGTTGTGCTCAACTTATAGATGTAGAATATAGTTCTAATTATCTTAATTATGCTGTTAGAAAATGGAGTAGTAAGCTTATTGTATCATTCCATGAATATAGATGGACACCCAGAGCAGAGATACTCTATTCCTATGCAGGAGAGATTCTATCTCATGGTGCTAGAATAGCAAAGATTGTTACTATGGCGAAGAAACTAAGTGACAATTGGCGTATACTAGGTGTTAATGCAAAATTTCCTGGAAGAGTAGTAGCATTTGCTATGGGTAAGAAGGGGGTTTTATCGAGACTCCTTGCGCCATACTATGGTGCACCTTTTACGTATGTGTATATTGGTGAGAAACCAGTTGCTCCAGGGCAGCTAGGGTTTGAAGAAATAATAGAATTGTGGAATATAATGGGGTTATTAGAATAAATCCTAATATACCTATAGTAGGAGTATCCTACAGAGATGATTTATTGAGTTTTCAGGATCTACTCTTATTTGGTTAACAGCGTTATGCACTAGTTATGGTGTCTTGTATGGAGCAGTATGATGTAGTAGTTATAGGTGGTGGTCCTGGTGGTTATCCAGCAGCACTTCGAGCTGCACAGCATGGATTATCAGTAGCATTAGTAGAGGAGAGATACTTAGGAGGAGAGTGTACAAACTATGCATGTATTCCTACAAAAGCTCTGCTAAGTATAACTAAGAAGAATATAGGTATTAAGCCTAGTGAAGCCTACGAGTTTACAAAATCCGTTGTAGGTAGAGTTAGGAGTGGAATAAAGCTACTACTAAAAAAGAGAGGAGTAGCTATCCACAAGGGTAGAGCAAAAATCGAATCCACTAATATTGTATCCATAGATGGAGAAGTTCGAGTTAAGTGTAGTAAAGGGATAATAATAGCTACAGGTACTTCACCTATATCGATACCTGGTATTAACGTCGATGGAGAATATATACATAACAATAGGACTATTATAGATGCGCTTAGAGAGAGATCTTCCTCGATAAATAGTATATTAGTAGTTGGTGGAGGACCGGCTGGTCTTGAATACGCAGAGATCTTCTCTCGACTAGGCGCAGAGGTAATCGTAGTAGAGATTCTCGACAGGATCCTCCCGATGATGGATAGAGAAGCAAGTAGTATAGTATCAAGATATTTAAAGAAATTAGGCGTACGAATCTATACTTCTACGTCTATAAAAAGTGTAGAGAGAATAAATGGAAAAATTAGAACTAGAATAGGTGGTGAGAGAGTCGAAGAAGTAGATATGATACTTCTTAGTGTTGGTAGAAGACCTAATACAAGTAATCTTGGTCTAGAATCTGTCGGTGTTAGACTAGATGAAAAAGGATATATCATTACTAATAGTAGACTACAGACTTCTGTCCCCAGTATCTACGCTGTAGGTGATGTTACTGGACAACCACTTCTTGCTCACAAAGCTATTCATCAAGGACTTATAGCTGCAGATAATCTAGCTGGAAGAAGTAGGCTCTATAGAAATGATATTGTGCCATCAGTAGTATATACTGGTATAGAAGTTGCACAAGTAGGTTTTTCTCTTAGTAGTGCAAGAGAGAAAGGCTACGATGCTAGAGAGGCAAAGATTAGACTTGGTGCAGTTCCACTAGCAGTAGTAGAAGGGGTAGAGTATGGTTTAGTAAAGATAATCTACGATGCAAGCACAAAAAGGGTATTAGGTGCTACACTAGTAATGCCTCATGCTTCAGAACTTATATCTCTTATTAGTCTAGCTATACTGAAACATCTAACTCTTAGAGAGTTATCCGAGGTGATATACCAGCATCCAACATTCTCAGAAGCTATTGGAGAAGCTAGTCTTGTAGGACTCGGAGAGCCTCTACATTATATCAGATAACAAACTCTATACTGTAATCTACTATACGTTGGAGTAGCCGAGTAGGTGGTTAATATGATAAAGAAACGTAAGTCAGTACTTATTGATAAAATTGAGTCGCTAATTGGAAAAAATAAGATCTACACAGACCCCTCTATAGTTAGGCTTTATTCGAGAGAACCAAGCGGATTAGAAGCAGAAGAGTTACCACTAGCTGTAATATTCCCCGAAACTACTAGAGATGTCTCTAGGGTAGTAAGTTTCGCTTACGAGTATGACTTGAAAATTTTTCCTCAGGGATCTCTCTCCTCTTTATCTGGATCTGCTGTACCTCTAGATAGTGGGATTATTCTTTCATTTGAAAGAATGGATTCAATAATCGAAGTAAATCCTGTCGATAGCTATGTAGAAGTTGAAGCTGGTGTTAGAATAGATGAACTTAACATAGAGCTAAGTAAGTATGGTTATACTTTTCCCGTAGATCCTGCGAGTTCAGCAGTAGCTACTATTGGAGGAGCTATTAATAGTGGTGCTGGAGGTATGAGGAGTGTAAAGTACGGTAC
>JALTYD010000022.1:0-3521 GCA_027046525.1 Pyrodictiaceae archaeon | reverse complement strand
GTACTATGAGAGATTGGGTATTAGGCCTCGAGGTAGTCTTCGCTGATAGAGAAGGTACAGTTGCTCAAATAGGCTGCAAAACAGTAAAATGTAGACAAGGATATGATCTAACTAGGTTAGTAGTTGGTAGTGAAGGTACACTAGTAGTAGTCACAAAAGCTTTTCTTAGGATAACACCTCTTCCCGAGAATATTGTTACAATGCTAGCATTTTTCGAAGATATAGATAATCTATTGAATACTGTTGTAGAGCTGAAGAAGATGAAACTACAATTGTACATAATGGAGTTCATGGATGATAAAACTGTAGAAATCTGTACAAAGCTAGGAAATACTAAGATAAAAGCAAAAGGAAATATGTTATTAGTCAGTCTAGATACAGATTATGAAGCAACAGAGAGAAAAGCTTCACTACTTAGAGATCTAGCAAAGAAAAACAATGCAGGATATATAATAGTATCTAGAAGTATAGAGGAAGCAGAAGAGAAGGGTCTCTTCGAGATAAGAAAGAGTCTATTTCCTACGCAAGTTCTATACGCTAAGCAGAGTCTCGGTATCGAAAAAACACCAATGGTTTATATTGAAGACATAGCTGTTCCTCCTTCTAAGCTAGTAGATGCTATAAGGGAAATCAGGCTCCTAGAAGATAAGTATTCTCTACCTACGCTAATAGGTGGGCATATAGGTGATGGAAATATACATCCAGCAGTAGGATTTGATCCAGATAACCCTTCTCACAGAAGGAGAGTCGAAGAATGGTACTTAGATGTAATGAAAGTAGCTCTTAGGCTAGGTGGTACTATTAGTGCAGAACACGGGATAGGTTTGCTGAAAAAAGAAGGTCTAAGAGAAGAACTTAAACTTCTTGGCTCTGAGAGACCTTACATAATTATGAAACAAATAAAGAAGGTCTTTGATCCCCGAGGTATACTAAATCCAGGTAAGGTGATCGATATTGAACAGTAAAGCAGATAGCAGTAACCTGGTGTATATGCTTTCAAGAGAAGCCGGAAAATGTCTCTATTGTGGTTTTTGCGAAGCAGTTTGTCCAACTCTGCCTCTAGGTCTACATAGAGGCTATGGACCTAGAGGTCGTGTAGCTTTAGTGCTAGAAGCTCTAAGAGGGTATAAGCTGAGTAACGAAGTTATTTCTTCTCTATATTCTTGTCTCGGATGTGGTGCATGTCGTGTCAAATGTCCGGTATCCATAGATGTAGGAGGGCTTGTTAGAGGATTCAAAGTACTATACTCTATTGGGTTCGTAAAAGGAGCTCCTAAATCTGATCAAGTAGTAGTAAGAATTAGGAGGAGAAAATATGGTATCTATAAAGCAATTAGTTGAAATTATTACGAGCAACATAGAGAGTACTGGCTTCCCTATACCAATACCCAGTGAGATAATATATGAATGGGCTATTCCTCTCAAACTACCACGTAGGAAGAAACGCGTACTCTACACAGGTGCACTTTACCAATTAGTACCTTATATAAACTCTCTAGTTAAGTATCTAGAGTCTCTCGAAGAGAGAGACACTATAGCTTCTATAACACTTAAAACAGCTAGAGTATTCACGAAGATATCACTTTTTAGAAAAATTGTACTTAGAGTACGTGAAGAAGAAGTAGAGAGAATATATAAGATTCTCAGATCTATAGCTATGCTACTCATAGAAAACAATATTGATTATGGATATCTCTACGAAGATGATCTCTACAGCGGTGTACTACTGTACGATATGGGTCTAGAAGATAGATTCGCAAAACACGCCGAGAAAGTCAACAAGGTATTCAAGAAACTAGGTGTAGAAGAAGTAATTACAATAGATCCACATACAACTTATACGCTGAGACAGCTCTATCCTAAGTATATTGATAGATTCGATATAAACGTAGTAAACTATCTAGAGATACTGAGTAGTATAGAAGAGTTGAAGATAAAACATTATGGTAATTCGCTTAAGTATGTTATACATGACCCTTGCTACTATACAAGGTTTGAAAATATAATCGAAGAACCAAGAAAGCTATTACTACGAGCTGGAATCCAAATAGTAGAGCCACGTAGAGCCAAAGAGCTGACGTACTGTTGTGGTGGCCCTATTGAATCTATATTTCCTTCATTAGCAGGTGCAATTGCAGAAGCTAGGCTAGAAGAATTAAGAGAATACTCAACACAAATCATTACTCTATGTCCTATATGTCTTGCTAACTTTTCTCGAGTTTCTCAGAAACTAGGAGTTTCTATAAGAGATATAGCATCTTTGCTAGGTGGAGGAGATGAATAAAACTACAAGCCTAGAAGAAGAATATAGAGAGTTAGTTAAGAAGATCTATAGACTTCTAGATGATGATGAATTTCAGAGAGCAGTTAAAATAGCATCCTATAATGCTCAGATAAAAGTACACGAAGTTCTACTGAAGAATCCTAGCATAAAGGAACTTGCTAGAGAAGTAGAAGAGATAAAAAAGAAAGTTATTAGAAACTTGGAACAATATGTAGAAGATGTACTTGCATCTTTCAAAAGAGTTGGAATAAGAGCATACTACGCAGAAACACCTAGTGAAGCGAGAGAATACATAGGTAGTATTGTTGGTAAAGAGAAGAAGATAGTATTGTCTAAGAGTATGGTTGCAGAAGAGATACAGCTGCGTAGGTATTTAGAAGATTTAGGGAACCAGGTTTGGGAGACAGATCTAGGAGAACTACTTGTTCAGCTAAGTGGCACAAAACCTATGCATAGTATAGCACCTGCAATACATCTATCAAAGAAATCTGCTATTAGAGTGCTTAGAAATAAACTCGGACTAGTAGTAGACGAGGATGACAGTGTAGAGAAAGTAGTAGCACTTGTCCGCGAGAAGTTAAGAAAAGTTTTCTTGAAAGCTGATGTAGGAGTTAGCGGAGCTAATAGTATAGCTGTAGATACAGGAGCTATCTTTATAGTAGAAAATGAAGGTAATGCAAGACTAGTTACTGGTTTGCCTGAGAAACACATAGTAGTGACAGGTGTAGAGAAGATTGTCCCAACTACTATAGATGCTCTAAAAGTAGCTCTTGTTCAGTCTGCCTATGCTGGTCCCTTTCCTCCATCATATATTAATATAATAACAGGACCTAGTAGTACAGCCGATATAGAACATAAGAGAGTATATGGTGCACATGGACCGAGAGAACTACATGTGGTACTAATTAATAATGGTAGAATAGAAGCTTCTAAACATAGCATCTTACACAATCAACTTCGATGTATTAGATGTGGACGGTGTCAGTTTGAATGTCCTGTATTTAGACATACAGCTAACTACTGGGGAGGTCCAGTCTATGGAGGCCCGATGGGGATAAACTGGACAGCTATAACAAATAGTATAGAAAGTGCTACTATACTTTCACTTCTATGCCTCGGTTGTAGACGGTGTGATGCTACGTGTCCAGTTAGAATACCATTAACTGATATTATATGGTATCTAAAGAAAAAATATATGAATACGATAGGTGTAACATAGAGAGGTAGAGGAATTTAC
>JALTYD010000021.1 GCA_027046525.1 Pyrodictiaceae archaeon | reverse complement strand
GATAATACCTCTCCTATTCTAGCTCTATGGTATAATTCTAACTTTGTCTACTCCGAGCACAAGATTATACTGGATACATGAGACGCAAACCAGTTTAATCCCTCAATCTCTCTATATCTCCTAGGTTTAGTACTGTAAAGTGTGATGCTAATTGAAGACCTTGTTAATACATGCACAAAGCTTCGAGTATATTGCTAAATCAAAAGCTATCCGCGACGCAGAAGAATTAGATGAATATAAAAAGCAGCAGAAGATGGAAAATGTTATCGTAGTCTTTACAACAGTAGAAGATTCTGATCTACAGGATCCCGAGAATATTATAAGTAAATTTACTGACGATTTAGTTGATTATATGACAAGAGTAAAAGCTAACAAAGTAGTAATCTATCCTTATGCTCACCTTTCCCCAAAGCTGGCTCCACCTCCAGCTTCTCTAGATATCTTAAAGAAAATGGAAGCAATACTGAGAAAAAGAATAGGCGAAGACAGAGTAGTACGTGCACCATTTGGCTGGTACAAAGAGTTTATACTACATTGTTATGGTCATCCACTATCTGAGCTTTCTAGAAGCTACGAGCCTGAGAGTATAGTAAAGAAAGAGATAGAGAAAAAACACTATGTATTAAAGACAAATGGAGAAGTACTACTACCACACGACTATCTCTCAAAGGAAAAAATAGATTCTGAGTTCAAAATACTTGTAGAAAAAGAAGCATTAGGTCAGGAGCTAGGCGAGAAAGAGAATCCAATAAATCGTCTATGTGCAAAATTTGGCTTTGAATGGGAGCCTCTCTCAGATTACGGGCATATGCGTTACGGCCCGCATGCTACGCTAATCTTAGAAGCTGTATCTGAATACTCTTGGATGCTTGCTCAGCATCTAGGAATACCAGTTCTTAAAATAAAAGGTACGAATATGTTCGATCTCTCCGCACGCCCTGTCTATGAGCACGCTGAACTCTATGGCGACAGATTATACGATCTTAGAGTCGACAATAAGCACTTAGTAGTAAGATATGCTGCTTGTCACCAACAATTCGCTATGCTTAGAGACTTCGTCTTAAGCTATAAGGATTTACCACTTGGAATGTTCGAGCTAGCTGATAGCTATAGAATGGAGCAGTCAGGAGAAGTAACACTATGTTTTAGGCTGAGAAAGTTCCATATGCCAGATCTACACATCTTAGTTAAAACCCTCAAAGAAGCTATAGAAGTAGCACATAGTATCCAAGAGATTGTACACAAAGAAGCTAGGAAATTAGACGAAAAGTACTACGCAGTGTACAATGTTACTGAGGACTTCTGGAATACTCATCGAGATGTAGTACTAGAATTTGTTAAGAATGATGGTGTTGATGCAGTAGTAACAGTCTATCCTGCTGGTATATACTACTGGGTGCTAAATGTTGAGTACCATATCATCGATAGCGCTGGTAGACCTCGAGAAATAGCAACATTCCAATTCGATATAGGTAATGCTAAAAGATTTGGGATAAAATACATCGATGAAGATGGTAACGAGAAGTACCCTATTATAATACATACTGCACTAATAGGGTCTGTTGAACGATACATCTACATGCTTTTCGACTCCGCTATAAAAACTGAGAAAAAAGGTCAAACACCATCACTACCAACATGGGCTTCTCCTATCCAAGTTAGATTAATCCCAGTAGATGTGAATTCCAAAGAACAACTAGAGTATGTAGAGAAAGTAGCTACATTGCTAGAAGAACAAATAATAAGAGTAGATATAGATGATAGACCGCTAAGCCTTGGACGAAGAATAAGAGATGCTGGAAGAGAATGGATACCATACGTAGGAGTTATAGGGGAGAGAGAAGTAAAAACAGGTACAGTTAATGTAACTATAAGACGAACAAATGATAGAATAGCACTCAAACCAGAAGAACTAGTCAGACATGTACTTACTGATATAAATGGCTATCCTAGGGTTAGAAGTACACTACCAAAGTATCTCTCGAAGAGACCTACTCTTGTCTATATCGAGAAAGGGAGTACCTAAATACTAGGTGCTTTTCATGTGTGGTATAGTAGGAGTAACAGCTGATCCAGATATAGGTAGATCTCCAGCATCAATGCTAGTAGATGGTCTACAGAGACTCGAATACAGAGGTTACGATAGTGCTGGGTTCGCACTACTAGAATGTAATACTAGTAGACTACTTGTATTCAAAGATAAAGGTAAGATAAAACATATTGTTGAAAAATATAGAGTCAGAGACTATTGCTGTGTGACTGGCATAGCTCATACAAGATGGGCAACACATGGTGCTCCCACACGAATAAATGCACATCCACATACTGATTGTACGAATACAATAGCAGTAGTACACAATGGAATAATAAAGAACTTTGCTTCTCTAAAAGAATACCTCGTAGAAAAAGGACACAGATTTATAAGCGATACTGATACAGAGGTAGTATCTCATCTATTCGAAGACTTCATTAATCATGGATATAATCCGCTTGATGCTCTCCGGAAAACAGTAGAGATGCTAGAAGGTACATACGCTATTGCTATTGTCTATGCAAGAGAACCTCACAGGATCTATTTTGCTAGAAACGTAAGTCCACTGATAATAGGCTTAGGTGAAGGATTTAACATTGTTTCGAGCGATATCCCCTCAGTATTACCATATACTAGGAGGATTATTGTAGTAAGAGATGGAGAAATAGGCTATATTGAACCCTACAGAATCTACATCGAGCATAACAATAAACAAGTTTCATGGCAATCCCGTATATCCTATATAACTTGGTCTTTAGAAGAATCCGAGAAGGGAGGCTATCCACACTATATGCTAAAAGAAATAATGGAGCAACCACGTGTTCTCCAGGAGACTATAATTGGATTATCTACCGATGATTCTATTCAAAAAGCAGCAGAGATACTTAATAATTCATCGTATATATTCATCACAGGTGCTGGAACTAGTTTTCATGCAGGCCTTGTTTTCTCCTATTTCTTGTCAAGAATTGCTAGTAGACCAAGCCACTGTTTTATCTCAAGTGAATATGAGACATTATCTACAAGTGCCTCCCCCGATAGCGTATTAGTAGCTATTAGCCAGAGTGGCGAAACCATAGATACTCTTATGGCTCTCAGAGCTTTCAGAGAGAGAGGTGCAAAAATTATATCTATATCTAATGTTGTAGGAAGCTCTATACCGAGAGAATCTGATGTGACTATCTATACGAGAGCAGGACCAGAAATAGGAGTCGCAGCTACTAAAACATACTTAACACAAACTCTAGCTCTAACTTACCTAGCAATAGAGCTCGCAGCGATCAATAACAGTGTTAATGCTATGGAAGCTAAAAAAATGCAAGCTGAACTTAGTAGAGCTGGAAGAATAGTATCGCGTAGCCTAGACAGAGCATCAAAGAACGTAGAACTATTAGCTGAAAGTCTAAAGAGACATAGAAACATCTATGTACTAGGTAGAGGTCTAGGCTCTCTCATAGCCTACGAGGCAGCTTTAAAGATAAAAGAAGTAAGCTACATACATGCTGAAGCTTACCCTGCTGGTGAGAGTAAGCATGGCCCAATAGCTCTAGTAGAAGACAGATTCCCGGTTATCTTCATAGCTTCTCCTCCATCTAGTATATATTTCGAAAAACTCCAGGGAAATATAATGGAGATGAAATCCAGAGGTGCTTCAACAATAGTATTTGGTACAACTAGTTATAGAAACTTAGTAAATGTCGACTACTTCGTAGATGTAGGAGAAGCTAGCGAGATAGCAGCCATCTATGCACTAACTCCACCACTACAACTCTTAGCATACAAACTAGCAGTACTACTAGGTAGAGATCCTGATAAGCCTAGAAATCTAGCAAAAACAGTTACAGTTGAATAGAAGGTGTTAGAAATGCTTCTGATAATCCTAGCTGGTTGACCTGCTAAGTCTGTTGGTAGAGTTACAGGAGGCTCCCCTAGACAACTCTTACGTATCTTAGACAAGACACTACTCGAGAGACATTTAGAAGTTTCACAGGAACTTTTCGAAAAAACTATTACTGTATCTGATCATACTGAGATTTCTAACTATTGTAGACAATACAGTGGTTGTGAATTCGTTGAGCAGGCTGGAGAAGGCATAGAAGCAAGTATATGTTCTGCTCTATCTCTCATCCATAGGAGAGAATATGTTACTATACTTTATAGTGACATATATGCTGAGAAAGAAATACTAAAATCTCATATCGAAAAATTCATTAAAAACTACCAACCTGTGATTACACTAACAGCACCAATAGCATTCCATAAACGTCATACAAGAATCAGCGTAGACTATGATAATTATAGTGTTAGAAAGATAGGAGAGGGTAACCTAGTTTTTGCAGGTATCTTCACCTCTGAAGCAAACTTTCTAAGAGAAAATCTCTGCAAGAAAGGGATAAGTCTTATTGATTTGTTTAGAAATCTATCGAACAATGAAATACTAATAGCAGATGTATGGAGAGGTAGCTGGGTAGATATAGATACTCCGTGGGACTATATGCTAGCAACAAGAATAGAACTATCAAAGCTTAACTCTATCTATATCTCTGGAGAGAGTAGGGTTAGCGATAGAGCAGAGCTAGAACCCCCCATCTACGTAGATGAAGATGCAGTTATTGATCACTACGCTGTAATAAAAGGTCCTGTATATGTTAGTAGTGGTGCACTTATAGGTGCTCACAGCTTTGTAAGAAGTTATACTGCTATATATCATAATGCAATAGTAGGTGCTTACAGCGAAATAAAGAGAAGCATTATATACGACTATGCGAGGATTTCATCACATTGCTACATAACAGATAGCATTGTTGGATTTAAGGCTATAGTATCGCCTTATACGGTTACACTTAATATACCTTATAAAGAAGTATCAAAGTACATTGAATTAACAACTTCATATCCTCTTGAAGAGCTAAAAATAGGAGCAATAATTGGAGCACAATCTAAGACTAAACCATACGAAGCAATAGAACCAGCATCTTTCTACGAGAATAAGTAGACGGGGCTCTACGCTTTGGCCCCTCATCATCTTCAGAGTCGGCTCAAATATGTTGAGCCGGTGTTCTTCACAGCCCCTATAGTAGATTCTAGATATATAGTCCTTTAAGTTTACTTTGTAGTAGTTCTACTATCTATGTAGGGGTTCGATGAAGGTGGTTTAAATGCCAAAATTCCTTGGTAGGCATATTATGGTTAAAGGCAAGTATGTTGAAGCTATACTCTCGGGGAGAAAGAGAGCTACTATCAGAGTAGGTATAGTTAAGCCAAAGTACAACGAACTGATAATCCATGGTGGTGGAAAGCCAGTAGCTAAAGTGAGGATAACAAATATAGTCTATAAAAAGGTACGTGATCTAACAGATCATGACGCTAAACTTGATGGCTTTAATAGTAGAGAAGAGCTACTTAGAGAACTAGAACGAGTCTATGGCTTTGTAAAACCTGAAGATAATGTTACTATTATTGAGTTTGAGGTTATCCAAGATTTATCAAAGCTCGAGATAGCAGATCCATATATGGGTCTTACTCCTCAAGATATTGCACGTATATCATTGAGGTACTTATCTAATATTCTTAAAGACGAGGAAAAGAAGATATTAAAGAGCCTTACAGAAACTGGTAGTATTAGAATGACTGCTATTCATCTATTTGGGACCCTCGATGCTAGGTGGAGAGTTAGAAGAGTACTTAAGAAAGCTCTTAATGAATTAGTCAAGATGGGAATTATAGGTAGGGTGGCAAACACTGACAAAATGGCTTCTAAGATGCAGTAAGTGTGGAAGAGAATGGTTTTTAGAAGTTAGCTTTGATTTATCCTCCTTCCCTAATAGAAAAATATACCACTACTGTAAGTACTGTGGTAGAAACAGTTTCCATGAGATAATAGAACGTATCGAGGACTAGACAATAATAGTATACCTATACTCTACAAAACCTATGTCAGTTTATCTAGTAGTCTTCATCTCATTGATCTATAGACCGTCGTCTCATCATCCAATATACTCTTTTAATTCTTTGTAACCATCTACTATGTTTTTCGGAGTACTAGTACCGATAATATCTGCTCCTAATAGTATAAGTGTTATAGCTTGAAGTGCTGTTCTAACTCCTCCTGCAGCTTTTATTCTGATCCTATCTCTCTTGCCTATACCTCTAAGAACTCTATCTATTAGAACAATATCTTCTGGAAGTGTAGCTCTTGGCCCATAGCCTGTACTTGTTTTGATAAAATCTGGTTCTGCTTCTTCACCTATTCTTCTCACGACTTGTTCTGCACTTGCATAGCTCAGAGCTCCTATTTCAATGATAATTTTACATAAAACTCCAGTCTCTCTGCATATTTCGGTGATTGCTTTTATTTCATTTATATATTCGTTTAAGCGATTGAGAAGTACAAGTTGGTAATTTGAAACATAGTCTATTTCATCTACACCATAACCTATCACATCTTCTAGTTCTTTAATTTTAGATTCTATTGTATGAT
>JALTYD010000020.1 GCA_027046525.1 Pyrodictiaceae archaeon | reverse complement strand
AATGCCAGCTCTATGTAATGCTCATGTACATCTCCTCGATGCCACGCTGATAGAACTTGGCGAAGATCGTAATCTGGAAGAACTTGTAAGTTTACCCTCTGGCTTAAAATATAGGTACTTAGAGAGTATTGATCTGAAAATAGCGACAAGTATTGTACGAGATTATCTTAGGAAGATATACCAAAAGGGTGTAACTTATCTTGCATCCTACTTTGAAGGAGGACGGTCTACAGTGAATATACTAGAGAACATAGTAAAGACAAGCCCAGAAATTGATATGCGCTCACTACTACAACCGCTTACAAAGAATCCAGAGAGCTATACTCATGCTCTCTTACACTCCTTTAGCGACGGAATAGGCATGGATACCATATTAGACCTAGAAGCTAATGAATTAAAAAAACTGGTAGAATTAGCTCATGCTCTAGGAAAACAAGTTCATGTTCATTTATCTGAAACTATACAATTACTTCGACGCTCTGACTACGAGATAGCACTAGAAGTAAAACCTACAGTAGCAGTACATTTAACATGGCTTCCTAGAGAGAAGATACTAGAACTCGGAAAGGAAAATATAGGTGTTGTATTCTGTCCTAGATCTAATATCTACCACTTATCGAAGATACCTGAATTATCAGTCTTGATAGAACTTTATAACGAAGATCTCAAATATGGGCTAGGTACAGATAATGTAGCATGGATACCACCATGGATTGATGAAGAGGCACAGTTCGCTTACGTTATATATCGTGAGAAGCTCGAAGGAAGACTTCGAGAACATTATGCTAAGTCTATACTAAGTGGTATTAGTTATAGTTGTATAGACATTATTACGGAACGTCTACGGAAATCCAGACTAGTGCTCCATCTTCGACGTCTACACGGAATAGAATATACCAATAATGTCTACATAACTCTTGTGAAGAGGCTCAGTGAGTCCATCGTAGAGGAAAAGATGCTCTATGTAGATAATAGGTAGTTAAAATTATAGAAAATCATAGAGATTATTCAAGCAGATATTAATTCAGCCATCTTGCTTAGCACATATTCTAGTAGTTCTTCGCCGAATTTCTTTGAATAGCTAATAGTACCTCTTGTATATACATATCTTATATCTCTGCTTATCCATGGTTTTGGCACTTCGTTAACTTTTTCTTCTATTTTATCAACTTCTTTCATACATTCCTCTGTATAATTGCATGAGGCTAAAATACTTGCTTCTATACTAGATGCATGTAGTATAGGGATCTTCTCCCAGTTATACTTCTTTAGAAGAGCTTCTTCGATAATCTCCCAGAAGTTGATAACTCTTATATCTTTTCCACGACTTCTTTCTTCGCGTGCTACCATGTATGCTGGATAATAAGCTCCACCATGGAATATTAATAGTATTATCTTTGTTGAGAATTTTGCTAATGTTGTTATGATTTCTCTAAGATATTTAATAAATGACACGATACTAGATGAGATAGTAAAGTTTTCGTCAAGGTGTTCTATAGATGTTGAATAAGGTATTACGGGTGCTATCCATACATTATTTTCTACGCTTTCAATCCCAGTAAGTCTATCAATAATACATCTAGCTATTATTAGATCAGTTCCTATAGGTAGACATCCGTGGTTTTCTATCGATGCAACAGGTAGTACAACTTTTTCAACAGATGGTCTTTTCTGAGCAATAAGATTTTCAAGTAGTGGCATAGAGTTTTCTCCGCCTAATATGCAAACACTACGAAATATTAAGGATTATACGCTTTTGCAAAATCATTGGAAAAATAGAACAATAATGATGATGCCGTCCCAGTCTTACCACCTATATGGGATGAAGAACTCGCGACGTTCTGAATTACAACAATATCTACACTTATACATAGTAATCAACTAAGTCTATCTCCTAGGTGAGCAGTCCTGTTAGCTGTTGAGTTGAAGAGGTACAATAGACAGCTTAAAATTATAGGTATCGAGGGGCAGAAGAAAATACGTAACACAAGAGTATTGATAGCAGGAGTTGGCGGTCTAGGTAGCTTCTATTCTATTTTACTTGCAGCACTAGGAGTAGGTAAAATGATACTAATTGATTCTGACACAGTAGAACTTTCTAACCTAAATAGACAAGTTATACACTGGACAAGCGATATCGACCACCCTAAACCATTATCAGCTTATAGAAAAATCAAAATGATGAATCCACATATAGAGATCAATACTTTTTACAATAAAATTACAGAGGATAGTCTCGCAGAAATCATCCACGATGCTGACATAGTTCTTGATGGACTAGATAACT
The DNA here is from genome assembly GCA_027046525.1 of Pyrodictiaceae archaeon. Lineage (GTDB taxonomy): Archaea > Thermoproteota > Thermoprotei_A > Sulfolobales > Pyrodictiaceae > JALTYD01. Next base: position 4,254 of record JALTYD010000020.1, on the reverse strand, counting down.
GGGAGACAAGACTAATACTCGATAAAGTAGCTTACAAGGTGAAGAGACCATTAATTCATGCTGGTGTATACGGATTCGAGGGTCAGATAGTCCCCATAGATCCTAGAAAAGATGAATGTCTAAAATGCTTCTTACCATCTTCACCTAAGACTGAAAAGATACCAATAGCACCATGTGCAGTCGCAATGATAGCAAGTATAGCTGTAAGCGAATTTATTAAAATAGTAACAGGGATAGGTTCTCCTAACTTTGGGAGAATGATAATTGTTGATGCATTAACACCAGAGACTCTAATCATAAACTTAAAAAGAAGAGATAATTGTGTATGTGGCTAAGTTAATAATATAGTTTGCTTAGGTCAGTCATATGTATTTTAAACCTAGAGGATAACCAGCGATGAATGTCCAAGAAAAAGTAGTAATGGCTATATTATCTGGAGAAATAATGTTAAAATCTGAGCGTACACGACCCCGCTTTGAAAAACGACTAATAGAGAATGTCTTAGATGCTATCAGACGACATAAAATTCCCTGTAAAACTCCTTACTTAGATGCTACGCGTTTGATAATTCGTTGTAAAAATGACAATGATTATTCTAAACTAATGGATATCCTCTCCAGAGTTTTCGGAATTTATAGAGTAGCTACAGCGTATCTCATTAGATTTAACAATTTGTCTGATCTCTCATCAAAAGTAGAGGAAATTGCAAAAAACTGGGTAAAAGGAAAAAAGTTTGCTATCCGGGCTAAGAGGAGTGGAGTAGAACCCTTTACAAGCATCGATATAGCACGAGAAACTGGAGCATCTCTTTATAAATATTCCAGAGGAGTCGATCTAGACAATCCTGAAGTAGAAGTATATGTAGAAGTCCGTGGTAGACGAGCACTAATATACAGAGATACTGTTGATGGTCCTGGAGGTCTACCGACAGGCGTGGAAGGGAAAGCACTAGTGCTTTTCTCGGGCGGGTTTGATTCACCTGTTGCAGCATGGTTTACAGCTAAACGAGGTGTTAGAGTCGACTTTTTACATTTTGTATTAGCATCTCCTCTCTCTATAATTGATGCATATAGAGTTGCACAAAAGCTTACCAGTAAATGGCTATATGGTTATAGGCCCCGATTATACGTTATTGATTTCCGCCCTATTTCTAACCTAGTAAATGCATTAGTAAAAAATAGTTATAGACAAGTTGTACTAAGAATAGCAATGCTAGAATCTTCCTCTATTCTCGCAGAGAAATTAGGTTATGATGCTATAGTTACTGGTGAGAGTATAGGCCAAGTATCTAGCCAGACACTGCCGAACATAAAAGCAATAGTACATACTAGCAACATCCATGTACCTATACTTAGACCACTAATAGGACTTGATAAAGAAGAGATCATCAATATTAGCCGAGAAATAAGCTTGTACGAAGTGTCCTCGAAAACTAAGGAGTATTGTAGAATAGGTACCAATTATGTTACAACTAGGGCTGACATCTCCATAGCGAGTTCGGAATATAAGAAGATAAAACCAGCTATTCCCAAGGTTATCGAGGACTATATAGAGATAACTCTATGATTATTAACGATATACCCTATATCGCAATAAATTATATAGTCTCTCGTCAAAGAAAATACTTGTATGGTACACAGTGCTGTCTAGTGTAGATAATATTTTTAATAGAATGATCGAGTTGTAGCCCTAGGGGAGTGAGTAGGATGTCATTTCCTGCACCACCAGCTATGATGGGATACGATAGAACTACTGCAATGTTCTCTCCTGATGGAAGATTATTCCAAGTGGAATATGCAATGGAAGCTGCTAAACGTGGCTGGACTATGATTGGGATACGTGCTGTTGATGGAGTTGTCATAGTAGCTGAGAAAAGGAAGACAAGCAGACTTATCGATATAGATCATCTAGATAAGATATATCTAGTCGATACCCATATAGGTGCTGGATTCGTAGGCTTTGGTAGTGATGGAAGAATTCTAATCGATTATGCAAGACTAATAGCAGTTCAACATAAGCTTGTTTATGGTGAAGCTATCGGTACTGAATACTTAACTAAACAAGTATGTGACTTGATGCAAATATATACACAGCATGGAGGTGTCCGTCCGTTTGGTGTAACTCTCATGATTGTAGGTGTTGATGATAACGGACCACGGCTATTTGTAGCAGAACCAAGCGGTCAGTACATTGGCTATAAAGCACACGGACTAGGTCAAGGCGGTCTCCAGGTTGTTGAAATACTACAGAAGGAATACAAGGATGAGATTAAGCTAGATGAAGCCGTTATGCTTGGATTATCTGCTTTATCTAGAATAGGAGAAACAAAGTTGACACCAGAATCCGTCGAAATAGGTTTAGCTGATACAAAAACTAGGGTATTTAGGAAACTCTCAAGAGAGGAAATATCAACTTTACTGGAGAAGTTGGTGCAGAAGAAAAATGAGTAGTAAAAAAACTCGTGGTGAACATGAACCAGTTGTAGCAAGACTTACAGTAGGCGACAAAAGATTTGAAGTACTTGTAAATCCTGAGTTAGCTTTCGAGTATAAACAAGGGAAAGAAGTTAACTTAGATGATATGGTAGTAAGCGATTCTATTTACACTGATCTCCGTAAGGGTTTAAGAGCCTCGCCTGATCTCCTAAAACGTGTATTTAAAACGGATGAAACAGTAAAAATAGCAGCTGAAATTGTGAAGAGAGGAGAGCTTCAGCTAACTGCTCAGCAGAGAAGACATTTAATTGAGCTGAAAAAGAGACAAATAATAAACTATATAGCTAGGAACGCAATAGATCCTCAAACTAAGCTTCCTATACCACCAGCTAGAATTGAAGCAGTTATGGAGCAGTCTAGGATTGGTGTTGATCCTTTCAAAAGTGTTGAGGAGCAAGCACGAAATATTATAAAAGCTATCTCACGTATAATTCCAATCAAAATAGCCAGAGCTCTTCTTAGAATAAGAATTCCTCCTGAATACTCTGGAAGACTCTACTCATTTATAGTTAAGCAGGGAGACGTGAAAAAAAGCGAATGGTTATCAGATGGTAGCTTATTAGTTGAGCTAGAGATACCAGCTGGTTTACAACATGATGTTATAGATAGGATAAGTAAAATGACAAAGGGTACAGCTGAAATAAAAATAGTAGCAACGGTGTGAGTATGGCTAAGATCTTTGTCAAACCCCGTGCGATAGTAGTCCCAGGAGAAGTGATTGCAGAAGGAGAAGAAGAGGATATAATAGTATTATCTCCATTGCTTGAAAGACAGAACAATAAGATCTATGCATTAATAGTAGGGCTTATCGATATACGCGAAGATGGAGATAAGATAAAGTTATCAATAATACCGCTCGTAGGAGCATATCTCCCTAAACCAGGAGATCTAGTAATAGGTTTAGTAGAGGATGTAGGTCTAACCCACTGGGTCATAGATATAATGTCTCCATACAAAGCAATTTTACCACTACAAGAAGTCGTCGATAGACCTATTAATTCAGCTATTGTCAATATAAAGAAATACCTTGATGTAGGTGATTATATTTTAGCGAAAATCACAGCCTTCGACAGACTTAGAGACCCCATAGTCACTATCAAACAGGAAGGACTTGGTAGACTAGTAGATGGAACAATTATAGAAGTTCAACCTACACGTATCCCTAGAATCATCGGTAAAGGCCAGTCTATGATAAATATGATAAGAGAGGAGACAAAATGTAGAATAATAGCTGCACGGAATGGTAGAATATTCGTTAATTGTCCTAGTAGAGAACTCGAAGAGATAGTTTTTCTAGCAATAAGAAAAATAGAGGCAGAAGCACATACTACTGGTTTGACAGATAGAATAAAGGAGTTTATTAGAGAGGAGAAAAAACGTAGAGGTGTCGAGGAAGATGGGTAAACAAAAATCCTCTGTGGAGAGCAAGTTGATTCAGTGGATTAAAGAAGATAACGAAAAAGTACCTATACGACACGATGGTAGACGCTATGACGAATTAAGACCTATAAGCATGAGAGTAGGTGTTCTCGAAAATGCTGATGGCTCAGCTCTCGTAGAATATGGAAGAACTAGGGTTATAGCAGCTGTATATGGACCAAAAGAGGCTCATCCTCGTCATATAGCTCTTCCCGATAGAGCAGTTATTAGATGTAGATACCATATGGCACCTTTTTCTACAACTGAGAGAAAAAGTCCTGCTCCAACACGTAGAGAAATAGAATTATCAAAAGTTATACGAGAAGCCCTTGAGCCTATC
>JALTYD010000019.1 GCA_027046525.1 Pyrodictiaceae archaeon | reverse complement strand
GTTTTCAACAAGACTCTCGCGGATATTGTGAATAGAGCTATCAATTCCACCTACGAAGAACTATACAAAATCTACAAAACTACATCCCTAGAGGAGATGAAATGGGGCAATAAACATTTCTACGATATAAGACATGTATTTGGAGAAGTACTCAAGTGGCTTAACTACGAAAAACTTCCAGCACCCGGCGATCCCTACACTGTTAATCCATCGCCTGAAACTAGTCTTGGGAGAGGAGTAAAGCATGGTCCTAGTTTGAGATTCATAGCTATTATGATACCAGGTAGAACTAATGGAGGGTACTTCCAGATACCAGGAGGAAATAGTGGCTATCCCTTTAGTATATTCTTTGATAATCAGTACTATGCTTGGGCTAGAGGAGGCTATCACGAGATTAGGCTAGATAGAAATCCTCAAGATCTAGAGGATATAGCTTTCTCCATAGCATTATTTGTTCCAAGGGGGTGAGGGTAATGAAAAGCTATGTTGTCATAATTATTCTCGGCCTCTTTTCGTTTATGCTAGTTGCTGATAGTCTCCCTATAGAGCTAGGTGGTATTCTAGCTCCAGTAGTTACAGGAGTAGTGATAGCAATAATGGGTAAATCAGTCTTTTCTATAACGCATAGAAGACTAGGATTATTAGCAGCTATTGTCGGATTTCTAGGACCGTCTACATTTATTATTAGAAGTTACTTATATGCTAGGCCAGAGACACTAATAATGTTCTCGAGGCTAAAAATAATGGCTATGCTTCCACTATTATACCACGTAATTATCACAGTCGCTATAGCTCTAACTCTCTCTAGTATAATAGAAGGGCTTAGTTCGAGAACAGCTAGAGCGGACTAATGTAAAAAGCCACTAAACCAATAAGCATATACAAGAGTACTCTCTTTTTATGGACATATGCTTGTTCCTTAGAAGGATTCCTAAGAAGTATTATCCCTTCATAGAGAAAACCTATATCTACGAATAGTACTAATGGTATATAGAAAACCGCCTTAACATAGCCTAAAAGTACAGGTATAGGACTAATAACTACTGCTAGAAGATAAAAGATAAGAGCTACTCTAGCAGCTTTTCTTTCACCATAGAGAATAGCTATACTTCTTACTCCTCTGATTTTATCACCTTCAATATCGACAATATCTTTTGCTATCTCACGAGCAGTAGTAGAAAAGAATATCATCATCCAAAAAAACGGTATAGCTTTGGAGGGATTATCAACTAATAATGATCCGTACAGAAGTGGAATAGCAACACTATAAGCGACCATCATATTGCCTATTAATCCTTTTTTCTTGCCCCAGAGATTGTAGAGAATAGCTACTATTAGTGTTGAAAATGCTACTACAAAAGTATCCAGTCCATTTAAGTAGGATAGAAAAAGACCTACTACCGACAACACTAAAAATAGTGTTAATGCTTCTAGCTTACTTACACGTCCACTAGGTAATGGTCTCCATGGTGCATTAATCTTATCTATTTCAACATCCGATATATCATTTAGTATCATAGAAGATGCAGATATAGTAAAGCCTACAAAGAACCCTATAAGAAGATCTCCTATATCAACTACACTAAGCATATCACCTCTAGAAGCAATTGCTGCTCCAACTACTACAGCAAATCCAACCATAAACGAATTGATAGGTCTAAGGAGCTCTACTATGCCAGCGAGCTTAGACACTATACATCCCCTATACTATTCGAAACAGCCTCGGCTAATTCCCTAAAACTAGCCGTACTACATCTTAGTATCTCGCACAAATATTTTGGTGTATCCTCTCCAATCAATACAACATGAGATAGATAAGCTGCTAATGCTATTAAGAGTAGCTCAAACGTAGTTAGATCATCAGTTAAGAAAACAACTAGAACAATATCCGCAGTAGTTACTTCAAATACTATCTCATTAACAATCTTTTTAGGTAAAGAATTCATGTAGATATCTGGTCTGAGTGTATCTCCACATTTCCTACACGTACACCCTACTTTGCCTACATATTTGATGCTTGTTTGCCATCCACAAGTTCTACACTTAAACCTAGTGATTGCTCCATAGACTTCTATTACAGTATCTGGATCAATAACTTCTGAGAGTACTCCATCTATATCTAAGTATATTATTCTACTCACAAAACCATGCATATAAAGCCTCTGAAGAAGCTTCATATTATTGTTTTTATCTATCTCTCTTCTGGTTTTCTCGTAGATACTCATTAGTACACTTGTTCTACACTCATCTATCCAGGATGTATCCATGTTACTTAAAGAGCTTAGAGCTTTACTAGAGACTAATCCTCTACCAACTATCCACAGTATTCTATCCCTTCTACTTCTTAGTAACAATAACTTGTCTACAATACTATCTATATCTGGCTCTATTCTCTCTGTAGAATATATCAAACTAACACTCTCTCTTTCCACGTTATGTGTCTCCTAGATTTTAATATCCCAGCTATTACCACAAACTGGAATAATAAAGCAAATACTCCATAGACTGCACTATAATTGTTAAATCTTGCTCCTAGGGAGAATATAGTTAGTTGTGTAATAAGAGCAAGGATGAATGGCACAAAGACAATACTCTGCAACTTTACTGCTATCAATGTGGAGAGGAGAGGACTGTAAAAAGCTATAGCAACTATGAGTGCATATAAGTACATCTTGTGTCCTTCTCTCTTAGCTTTATCTCGGGATAATCGAGCTGTTAACTCAATAAAATCTGCTACTCTCTCCCATGCTATCACATCTATGCATTTTGTTCCATTAATTGGAATAATTGTTAACCCTTTTCTTTTAGCATATTGTGCAAAATCTCTATCCTCGACTATGCTGTTCTTAACTACTCTATGACCTCCTAACTGTTCATAGACTTCTCTCCTAATGGCCCAACAGCAGCCATACATCCATGCAAGTTCATCATTTCTATCTATAACCCTATTAAATCCATAGAAGCTATGAACAATACCAGTATACATGGACTCTATGGCTTTGCAGAAGATATTTCTACAAGAGAAACGAGGGACAAACACAATAATAGCATTACTACCATCTCTTGTCTTCTTGTCTGTGAGTAGTAGAATTGTACTAATAATTTCATCTAAATTCTTTGGTATAGTATCAGCGTCTAAGAATAATAGTATATCACCTTGAGCTTCTCTGTATCCTCTCCATAGCGCGTACGTCTTAGGTCGCCATTCAGCATCCTTTAGTTTACTGTAATTAGTCTCTACGAGTTTCACTCTCTTATCTCTTTGAGTAAATTTTTCAACAATAATAGGTGTAGAATCTGTACTCTCATCATCAACTACTATTATTTCATAAATACCAGCTCTAGTAGCATCATCACTGGTTAATAGGGTTAATAACCGATGGATATTTTCTTCTTCATTACGTGCAGCAATAACTATGCTTATCTTCTCACTACTACTGGCATGGTTTCTAGCAGGTTCTAAGAGTATTCTTATACTACTTTGGTAGTTTTTTAGCCCATATAACCATACTAGGAGTACTATTAAGCCCAGGGAAAAAGTAATTGCTTCAAGAATGACATCCACGTGGTTAGTCCCTTTAATAGCTATAGTCTATGTTGTAGTTTATCAATACTTTTTGCTAGTACGCTGTAGATACGTGCAGCTCTAACTATGCTATTTAATTCTATATATTCATCGGGCATATGTGCTATCTCGAGGACACCAGGACCTAGTGTAACTGCATTAATCCCCCTCTCCTGAAAGTAGCGGGTGTCTAATCCACCTATACATACAGTTCTCAAGGGTAATTGCCCAAGTTCTCTTTCAATTACTTGGCTAATTATCTCAACGAAAGGACTTTTTTCTGAAATCCAAGTTGCAGGTGCTTTTTCTGTTACTTCGACTTCGATTCGAAAGCCTTGTTTCTCTAGCATTGAGACTTTCGAGCTTATGAAATCACGCAGTTCCTTCTCTACATAGTCTATATCTTCTCCTGGTATAATCCGTCTATCAATACTAAAGCTGTAGAATCCTGGTACGATGTTAGTCTTAGCTCCTCCATCTACTTCTCCGCCTATAGTAACACTTGGATGTGCTCCCCGCTCATCATCCATAGGTAGATCTGTTTTTCTTCTAGAGATGATCTTTTTGTATTCTTCTATCAAGTAATAGGCTATCTTAACCATACCTTCAAATGCATTTAGTCCTAGCCATGGAGCTGATCCATGTGCTTGTTTACCATAGATTTTGATGTTCATCCACAGGAGACCTCTACTGCCTATCCATATTCTATCGAGTCCGCTTGGTTCAGCAACTATAGCATAGTCTGGGAAACTTAATCCTGAGTCTAGCATATATTTCACACCCGTCTTTCCTCCTATTTCTTCATCGGGCGTAAAACTAACTTCTATTGAACCTCTACTTGGTTCCCACCCCTCTTCCTGTAAACCTCTAAGCATAGCTATTATAGCCGCAATTCCCCCTTTCATATCACTTGCTCCTCTCCCATAGACTCTGTCGTTTTCTTTAGTTGGTTTAAAGGGATCCTTAGTCCATCCATGTCCAGCTGGGACAACATCATAGTGACCATTAAAGTGTAGAATAGGTCTTCCTTCGCCAATCTTGCCGATAACAATATATCTTGGATAGTTTCTAGCCCAAGGATAATACTGAGCAACAACTTCTTCAGGAACTATAACTGTCTTAGCCTTTATACCTAGTGTAGCAAGTATTTCTTCAAGATACTGTGCCATTTCATCATAGTCTTTTCCAGGAGGATTTACAGTTGGTATAGATATCAGCTTCTCAAGGACATGGAGAGTATACGTCTTATCTATCTGTGAAGATAAGGGTAACATATTACCGAAACCCATAGTATGCCTACAGTAACGGCATTAATAAGCTGTAGGCCCGAATCACACTACCCCCTAGCTGTTACAGCTAGATATACTCTAATACTAATATATGGCGATGAGAGCCTTGGCAAAAGCAGAAGATTTTTCAAAGATATGGAATCCGCAGCCAAAAAGCCCAGGAATTCGGGAGAAGATTAAGAATACAATAAATCCACCACCACCATTAAGGCAGAAATTAGCACTAGCACTATATAAGCTCAAAGTACAGAACAACAAACTCGAATACATAATAGCAAAGATGAAGGAGAGAGATAGATCATTATTCGAGAAAGTAGTCCAAGCACAAGTAGAAAAAGATTCAACAAGAGCAGCTATGTATGCATCAGAGGTAGCTGAGCTAAGAAAGCTAACAAAGAGCTTAGTAATGGCAAAGGCAGCTGTTGAGAAAGTCACTCTAAGGCTTGAAACAATAATGGTTATGGGAGACGTACTAGTAGGCTTAACACCAATAGTAGGTGTAATAAAGGATCTACGCCGCCACTTAGTAGGCTTAGTACCTGAGATAGGACTAGAAATGGCAGAGATAGGTGAACTACTAGAAAGTGTAGTAACAGAAGCAGGCGAGTTCTCAGGATTCATGAGTGCACCAACAGTATACAACGAGGAAACAAGAAAGATCCTCGAAGAAGCAGCTGCTATTGCAGAGCAGAGAATGAGAACAGAGTTCCCAGAACTACCAAGCAGTTTCCCACAGGCATCTCCACAGCAGGAGAATAAGTAGCTACTATACACATAACCCTTTACTTCTTTTTCCCTACTCTTGTCATTATATCTAGATATTGTATCTAAGGAGACTGAATCTTAATAATCCTCCACTCTTCTGAAGCTTCTACAAGCCAACCTGCTAGTAGTCTTGCTATCCTAGTTCTTGCATCTTCTTTTTCTACTTTAATACCATAGTATTTCTTGACAGCCTCTTCTGCAATTGCTCCGTCTATCCTCTCGAGGAAATAGTCTGTTAATATCTCTAAAACATCTCTTAGAGAGATTTGCCCCTCTTTAACTATTTCTCTAATTTTCTCAAAATCTTCTCTTCTAAGTATAGCTTCACCAGCCTTATCACCTGCTAGTCTCCAGTATTCATAAAGTAGACCGTAGTCTTCAACAATTTTACCAGTAGCCATTAATGGCATCTTCTTCTCGTCGTCAGACAAATTATCCTCCTCTATTAGAGTGATACTTCACAAAACCTATTATAGTTTATAATTATATACTCCACCTAGCCAAAGGAGGACAGAAATGGTGCTCATCTACATATTAAAGCCTTCTAGTAGAGACTTACCACCTAACGCTATTCTAGCCTTAGGTGAATTAGTAGCAGAGTTTACTCTCAGAGAGAAAAAACTACATGTGGCAAGTATTAAATGGACACAAGAAAACTCGATAGTATACGGATATTATGAAGCATGTGAAGGAAACCATACCATTAGTAAAACATGGAGGAGAATAACGGGTGGACCAAAAGTACAAACAACCACTAACATGTATTACACTGCCATCGCCATACCTGGATACTCTGATCTAAAAGAGATAGTAAGTAAAGGAGAGGAGATTTCACAGAAAACAAAAGCGGCATACGGTGCAACAATTTTCGAGAATGTAGGATTTTTGGAGTTCTTTCATACACCAGAGTTTAACTTCAAAGATTTAATCCACGAGCTAGATATCGATATAACCACAATAGTGG
>JALTYD010000018.1 GCA_027046525.1 Pyrodictiaceae archaeon | reverse complement strand
GAGTAGATATAGCAGATGCATTAGCAAAGTATAAGAGACTAGTAAAGGGGAAGACTGACATAGAAATAATAATTTTCCTATACCTACCAATGATTGTAATGCTATCTTTGTTCATAGGCCCACTTTTTATTATAATACCCGAAACACTTAAAGCAGATATCAGTCAAGTCATAGGTTCAGAGTATTATACTAGTGTTAGTTTAGAAGGATTCAATAATTTCGTTAAAATAACTAATACACCAAAGTACTTACGAATAAGAATAAACGGCATAAATATGGGTATGATACCAAATAGTATCATAAATGCTACAATAGTAACTATTTCTACAACTCTACTAGGAACCATAGTAGCGATCCTAGTAGGAGTCTATCGCTTTCCAGGGAGGAGAATTCTTGCTACTCTCGCGTATATTCCTCTACTAATAACGCCATTTGTAAATGCATTTATAATAAAAAGATACTTTGGAGTTAGTTTTCATGGTAATACTTTTTCGGAAATAATATCTATATTCCTAGAACCCTTACTCGACAAGAAAGTAATTATAGAATTTAGTGGACAAGCTGGTGTTTCACTAGCACAGACTTTACTGTTTTACCCTATTATATATGTGAATGTATTAGCTGCACTAGGTGCTCTTGATGCGACACTCATCGAGCAGGCACTCAACTTAGGTGCACGTGGAACTAAACTTCTTAGAAAAATAATACTACCGCTTGTTGCTCCTGGTATCCTCGCTGGTGCAACACTCGTATTTATCTTGAGCCTAGAAGATGTTGGAGCTCCAATAATTTTCAAATTTAATAAGATGATGGCATACCAGATATATTCATATTTTCGAGGAATAGCAGCTGACAGAGCAATAATAGCTCTACTGAGTTTAATCATGCTAATTTTTGCAGTAGTCCCTCTAATATTTGTGAGAAGATATCTTAGCCTAAGATATTATGCAAGACTAGCTCGTGGTGCACCTCGTCCTTTCACTAGACTTAAACTAGGAAGAAAAGGACTCTTAATGGTTTATTTACTAGTCTTTCCTATTGTATTAACTGCAGCTGCACCACAATTTGGCATCATATTATTAGCTCTTAGTAATAAATGGGTAGGTGCTTTTCCAGAACTCTTACCTATAAGTGAAGTTCATAGTAACTTTGTAGCAATTTTCGATATAGATGGAATAGCACGTAGCGTATATAATAGTGTTACATATCTATTAAAAGCTGTTGTGTTCATAGCTGTAATAGGCTTTATGGCTGGTTACGCTGTAGCTCGTTCTCGTCTACCAGGCACCTTCTTTATGGATACACTCTCCTCAACACCTCTCGCAGTACCTGGACTAGTTGTAGCATTTAGCTACTACGTCTTTTTCTCAACTTATACCTCTAAAACATTCCTTGACCCAACTCTAACTCCAGTGAATCTAATCGTGTTAGCGTATGTACTAAGAAAAATCCCGTTTACAATACGTTCAGTATTTACTGCGACTATTCAGACACCAGAAGAACTCGAAGAGGCTTCTCGAAGCCTCGGAGCGCGTAGGATAAAGGTAATAAAAAATATTGTTATTCCTCTAATCTGGAGAGGTATAATAGCTGGCCTTCTGCTAAGCTCTATCTATGTATTAAGTGAAGTAAGTGTGAGTGTCACATTAGGCGCACTAAAAGGCTCTATAATATCTCCTGACCATGCAGGTCCCATAACCTTTGCTATGCTACAACTAGTTGAAGGAGGAACTGTTATAGGTGGAGGTGGGGGTACTCAGCCTCAAACAAAGGCTGCAGCACTAGCAGTAATCTTGATGGTTGTTGAAGTAGCAGTAATAATGATCTCAACAAGATTTGCACGTAGAGGACAAGCTATAGTTACTATATAATATTAATCCTAAACATTGTTACGTTATGTTCATGGATGTGTGTAATAGGGTGCGGTAAATGGCTGCAATAGAAGTTAATGATATTGTAAAACGGTTTGGTACTACTATTGCACTTAATGGAGTTAATTTAAAGGTAAAGGATGGAGAATTATTCGCGTTATTAGGGCCCAGTGGATGCGGTAAGACTACCCTTCTAAGAGTAATTGCTGGTTTCGAGATACCCGATAAAGGACGTGTACTACTAGACGGGCGAGATGTAACACTAGCTCCGCCAGATGCAAGAGGAACTGTTATGGTCTTTCAAAACTGGGCTCTCTGGCCTCACATGACTGTATATGAAAATATAGCTTTTGGCCTCAAGCTAAAGAAACTACCGGAAGTAGAAATAAAAAAACGTGTAAAGTGGGTTCTCGAGCTTCTAGGGCTTGAGGGTTTCGAGAAAAGACTGCCTGGGCAGCTCTCTGGGGGACAACAGCAACGAGTAGCATTAGCAAGAGCACTTGCTGTTGAACCAAAGGTGCTACTACTTGATGAACCTCTGAGTAATCTCGATGCAAAGCTCCGCTTGAAATTGAGGGGGGAAATAAGGAAGCTTCAGAGACAGCTTCGGATTACAACTATATATGTAACACATGATCAAGAAGAAGCAATGTCGTTAGCAGATAGAATAGCACTCATGCGTAATGGTATTATCGAACAGATAGGAACACCATCTGAACTTTATACTAATCCTCAAACCTTCTTTACAGCAATGTTCCTCGGGCGAACAAGCATAGCTATTGGAAAAGCTGTTGACATTGATGGAGATAGAGTTATCGTAAATATTGGAGAAATAGTACTAAAAGCTGTAAACCATGGTGTATCTAAAGGTGATGATGTAGGTATAGTTATTAAAGCAGATGGTGCTACTATGTCTCAACCTAAGATAAGTGGGTATGAAAAAATCATAGGTATAGTCACAGTTTCCATGTATCTTGGCTCTTATACTGAAACTAGAATATTGATTCCTGGTACTCGCTTTGAAGTCATACTAGATATGCCGCCTAATACACCTATAACTAAACTAAATGAAAAAATCATAGCATACATTCCATCACAGAATATACATGCTTATCCGCTCAGCGAAGATATAAAAGAATTCTTTGAAGAGATGTAGAGGATTTTATTTTAGTTTTTCAATAAGTTCCTCTCTGATTGGTTCAAGACGTCTAACGATATCTGATATGATTCTTTGAGCTTCCTTTTCTATATCTTCTACGTATTCTTCAAATAACTTCTCTAGTTTTTCGCGGGCCTTCTCTACATAACTCTCTAAGGCTATTTTTTCCATTAATCTCACCGGGTACAACACTTTATCAGAAGTATATATGAAGATTTCTTGTAGGAAAACTAGAGAAGACATAGAAATAAGTAGTCATGTTGTTTACAGACATATGTTCTAACTATTTTATATTAAATCCGTGTCTCTCTAGAAATTTTCTAACAGGTTTAGGCAATCTTATCGAGATAGCCGCACTAATAGCTATAGAGATAGCTCTCGATAATCTAGGCCCCTCTATAATAGCACCTATTATGCCTTGATCATCGTAAACTAGTGTAACTTTATACTTCCCTATAAAATGTTCAGTTCTTTTCATCATTGTACGCATCAACTCAGTATACCTCTATAAAAGTGTTACAACATCCCCACTTATTATACATATAGTTTTAGTTTATAGACTAAACGGCACAAGTATAAACTAGGAGTAGCTATTGGAATGCTATGATTTAACTAGTAAACAAGGTTTGTGGATTGCTGGTCCAGCTTTTATACGTGTTGAGCAAGGATCGTTATTTGTAACAGGATTTACTGTTAACGAGGGAGAAGATATACTAGTTAGAGATAGAAGAGGCATAACTCTCTACTCCCTAGATAAATCAAAAATTTGTGTTAGAAAGGGAGAGAAAGGTAGGATTTTAATTGTAAAAGAAGAGTATACACTCGCAGAAGAATGGATGAAAGTTATACAGACTCTAAAGGATACCGATAGCAGAAAAATAGTTGTAGTTGGTCCAGCAGAATCAGGTAAATCAACACTAACAGCATGGATCTATAATGCACTCACTCTACCAGTCATAGAGAGTGATATAGGTCAGAATGAGCTGGGTGTACCCACATCAGTAACATTTGCCAGCTACAAAGATAGAATAGTCGCTCTACAGGATTTACAGCCAGATGGTTTATTCTTTGTGGGACATGTATCAGCTGATAAAGTCGGAAATATAGTTGTTTCGAAGCTGTTCAAAGCTACAAAGTTCTTTAATAAAGGATTTGTTATTGATACTGATGGATATATTGAAGGCCGTGGAATCTTTTACAAAATCTCATTAATAGAAGTCGTAGAGCCAGATGCTGTTATAGTACTCGGCAGCAGTATGCTCTATAAAACACTTAAGTCTGTATTCGCTAGCAGGCTAACAATCATCTTTGCAAGACCTCCTCCTCTCGTAAGAGAACGTACTAGGATTGACCGGAGAGTCTTCAGACAGAGACTATATACATCGTTGTTTAACAATACGCAACTCTTATTCCTAGAGAATACCCCTATAGTTAATATTTGTGAATTTGAATATTCTACTGGTATAATTAGGTATAATTGCTTTAATGCTAGGATCATAGAAGGACTGAAGCTTAGACACGCTTCAATTGCTGAAGAACAGTATGCTCCACCTAGAACTAGCTATATCAAGCCTAAATGGTGGAAAAATTTACTAGTAGGCTTACACCTCAAGAACAATACTGACTCAATAGGGATTTTAGAAAATATACGAGCACAAGAAAAATCCATCAAGATGGCAGTAAGGACACCCACACAATTTAAGGTAGAACCAAGTGAGGTCCAATCAGTTACACTCGGATGGATTAGGCTAAATCTACATAACATGACTGAGGAGCATTTCGAACCAGGAATTTATCCAGAGGTACTTCTACGTAAGGTATACATAAATGAGTAACTGATGAAATAGAATTATCCAAGTGTTGGAAAGACTCTATAGACGCTGTCTATTGAAAGATCTACGTATATGGCAATATTCGGCGGATATCTCTCCTCTTTTCTCCTACCCCTTAGCGCCATTGTTGTTCCCACTTTATTGTAAGTGAGTAGAAGCTGCATCAAAGTATGTAAGCCTCAGTGTGACACAATAAATACTCTGCCCAAAACCTTAATAGATGACGAAAAGAATACGAGTGTGTGGCTAGCTATCGATTCTATACCTGGGTGCGGACATTGACTGTCTCTCGATTCTTAGAGAAACTTACAAAAGTAGAAGATGCTATCAGCATTATAGAGAATGCTATAAAACCTGTAGATGAAACAATTCGTCTTCCTACATGGAATGCTATAGGTATGGTTCTTGCGGAGGACATAGTTGCTCCTTATGATTTTCCACAAAGGCCTCGTGTAGCATATGATGGCTATGCTGTTCGATCAGTAGATACACCTGGTAAATTAAAAATTGTAGGGGAAGCTACAATTGGGAGAATTCCTTCAGATCTAGTTGTCAGTAAAGACACAGCTGTATACGTTTCTACAGGTTCTTTCCTGCCAGAAGGTGCTGATACTGTAGTGCCCGAAGAAGAAGCGAAGAGAGAGAACGAGTATATAATCATTACAAAACACTTTCCACCAGGAAAGAACTTTGATCCAGCAGGAACATTTATCCGTAAAGGCGAAAAGATACTATCGAGTGGCTATGTAGTCACTCTCCTAGATGTTGTGAGTCTACTCGACATAGCTATAACCGAGGTTACTGTCTACCGTAAAATTAATCTTGCTATTTTAGTGACTGGGTCAGAGCTATTTGAACCAAAGGATCCTAGAATAGCTGAGACTAAGATAAAAAATGGAGAAGTAGCTGAAACTACTGCAACTCTTATTGAGAATATTATAAAAACGTATACTCCATGGGTAGATATCAGAGGAAAAGTACTCCTGCCAGACGATGCAGAGACTATAAGTTGGTATATTGAAAGACAATACTCAAATTTTGATATCATACTTATGACTGGAGGCACAGGCCCCAGTAATGTCGATACATTTTACCAACTAGCTAGCCTCTTAGAAGGAAAAGTTCTCTTCAGAGGGCTTTTCCTAAAAGGTGGTAGACCTACATCTGCTATGTTACTACCAGGAGGCTCTCTCTTAGTAGCATTATCTGGATATCCTATCTCTGCACTTCATGGATTTTTACGTCTTGTTTACCCTATTCTAAAATATATAGGCAATGTAAAGCGATCATCTCTACCACCGTTTCATACATATGCTAAACTAGCTGAAGATGTAAAAGCTAAACGACCACAACCACTAAAAGTCAAACTCTTTGTTAAAAACTCTGAGCTATACGCAGTACCATTATCTCATAAGAAGCAACTAAGTTCAGCCACGATTAGCAATGTTGAAGCAGATGGAATAGCAATATTATCAGATAATAGGATGTATACTAAAGGTGAGAAAGTACCAGTCTTTATCTATAGAGAGCCTTACTCATAACATATTTGTGTAGAAGAATATAGTTGTTTATGGCTTATAACTATTTAATATCTCTAGAATCATCAGAGTTTCTCTCAAGGGATCTTTTGCTCTAGTTATAGCACCACCAACTACTATGATATCAGCACCAGCACTAATTAATGGCTCTATGTTGTTTTTCTTTAAACCACCTGCTACTGCAACAAACCCGTTGAAGGAGTTTTTAACTTCTCTAACCAGGGA
>JALTYD010000017.1:1273-6627 GCA_027046525.1 Pyrodictiaceae archaeon | reverse complement strand
GAGACTCGCTCTACAGATTCTTACATGGTATAGTAGAGCTTCTAAAAGGAGAGGATATAGGAGTACACGTTGAGAGAGAAGCTGTAGAGCTACTGGCCAGGGAGATGGGTAGAGAGGCTATCTACAAGATAGCTGAAAAAGTTAGGGAGAAGGGGTACGTAGATGTAGCAGATGCTATAGAGAGTGTTCTCAGAGCCTAGGGCTATACTAGTGACCCGTAGTATTCTCTCTCGAGTAGTAGTATCTCTATAATAATCTTCCGTGGATAGCCTGTCTTCGCGGCAATAAACTCTACTAGTTCTTTAGGCAGGTTGTAGCTAGTGCTATCCATTCTACTTCCTCCTCCTACGTAGTAGAGCTATATTGAGTATGAGGAGAATTATTATCGCTGTATAGTAGAATGTCCTCCTAGACTCTCTGGTCTCTACGATGTGTTCTTTACTTGGTGTCGTTGCTGAGCTACTCTGACTCGCAGAGCTATTAGAGTCTCTTCCTAGTAGTTTATTTAGAAGTGATATAGCTTCTTGTGCTAGACCCTCTAGGTCTCGTGTCTCTTCGTGCTGGTCTGCTTCTCCTGGCTTCTGCTGTTCTTCCCCGTACTGAGATTCCTGCTGTATCTGTGGATACTCTGGCTCGACATATACTCTGGAGATAATATCTATGTTAGATAGTGTCTGAGGCGCTATTTGGAGGCCTTGCTCTGGGCCAACTATTAGTGGTATAAAGCCCTTGAGGAGTCCGCTTGGTGTATAGAATAGCTTCACGATCCGCATCTCGTTAGAGGGGGTTGTAATCTCGTACTCTACTGTATCGCTACTAGAAGCTACTCTCGTGTACTCGTATTTGAATAAGTTTAGAGTCTCTCTACCCTCGAGAGGACCTACTAGTAGTGGTATATAGTCGTACTTCTCTCCTACTTGTCTGAGTATGTTACGGCTAGAGACTACCTCGGCGTCGTAGTTTTCTAGGTCTACTAGCCATAGAGCAGTCTCCATGACTGATCTCATATTGTAGTCAACAGCTATTATCAGCTCTAGTACTAGGGCTCTATCCTTGTACATTCCAGTTACATAGTAGTTCCAGCGTAGTATATAGCCACCTGATAGGCCGAGAGCTGCTGTATCGGCTTTGACATAGTAGCCTGCTCGAAGGACTGGGTCTAGTCTGTAGTTTCTGTAGGGTGGTAGTTTGTCTTCTAGATCTAGTGTAGCTTCTGCTAGTATCTTAAAAGTCACCATATTCTTTAGAGGCCTAAGCTGGCCTGTATTTGTCACTCCGCCGCGAAGTGTGCTAGACGAAGAGAATATTACTAGGCCTGTCTCTCTGTCTACTACTAGTCTATACTTGTTGCCCCTCTCGTCTTTAGTCGATAGTACTACTATATCACGTATAGTGTCTTTAGGGACTGGTACTAGGCAATCACCTTGTGTAGCGATAGAGTTGCTTTCTCCTCTACTCAAGGGGGATATATCGAGCTCCCCGATATAGTATACCTCGAATACCTCTGGCTTCTCGGGAGTACCCATTACTATCTTATCTCCTACTTTCACGTCTCTGAGCTGTCTAGGATCTATCCAGAACGGGCCGTGGAATACTCCTCTCTCGCCAGGTACTACTCTGTATTTATCATCTAGTAGTACTGTGTCACTCCCAGTCTCTAGTATTATTTCTCTCACAGCTACTTCGCCTCCCCTAGTACTCTCTACTACGTAGTAGTCGAATGATACTACTGCACTCGATTCACCTGGCTTCTGGAGAACAGGTATCTCGCCTAAATACTCCTGCCACGGCCCTGCACTAGAGTATATAAAGGCTGGTGGCTTCCAGGGATCCACCTGCGCAGAGAGTGAGATTACTAGATATGTAGCTCTAAAGCCAGGGTATAGCCACTGGAGTCTCTGAGGAAGCTGGCTGGTTTGAGCAGTACTTTCTACAGGTATAGCGCCTAGTACTAGAATAACTAGTAGTAGAGTAGCTACTCCAGTCTTTAGTGATACTCCGCTTCTCCTCAGAGTACGGAGTAGTATGAATAGTAGAGCGATTATTAGTGCTATGAATGGAGCGTCTTCGTAGAGCCTACTACTAGGTCTGCTTCTGCGTACAGATTCTATGGGTTCTTCTGTGGAGACTGGTGTTTGTTGGTCTTGGCTTTCTTGTGGTGGGCTACTCTGAGTTTGCTGGGGTGAGGCTGGAGCTGTAACTGTTACTGTGACTGTTTGGGGCTCGGTTTCTCCTGTTTGTGGTGCTTGTGTAGCTTGGCTAGTTTCTGTCTCGCTAGGCTCTAGAGTCTGAGTAGCTGTTATTGTGACTGTGACTGTCTGAGGCTCTGGTGCTGGGGGTGTCTGTGTAGTTGTTGGTGACTCCTCTGGGGATGTTTGTGTCTCTGGTGAGGCTGTAGTCTGAGTTTCTGGCTGTTCTTCCGGCTGAGTGTGTGTCTGTACTAGTGGTTCTAGTTGTAGTTGTTGGGCTTGTTTTAGTGTTATAGTAGTCTCTACTGCTTCGCCAGTGTTAACTATTACTACTTCTCTACCAGTAAGTGGCCCTTTACGAGCAAGTATCTCGTAGGAGCCTGCAGGGACCTCTACTACGAATATTCCATTTTCGTCTGTTTCTAGTTCTGCTACTATGCTCTGTCTAGGTAGTCTTACTAGGATTTTAGCTCCTGGGACAGTGTTGTTGTTTTCGTCGAGTACTTGGCCTATTATTAAGCCTGTAGTATTCACGTAGTTCTCTACGTGTCCTAGATGTATCGATATCTTGTCTCCTTCTTCAACGACGTAGATCATGTCGAGTACTCCATCGCCATTGATATCTGCTGGTACTGGTAGTGTTCTGTCGCCGAAGCCCATTGGTATACTTGTCTCGTACTCTAGCTCTCCGTGCTGGGGGAGCCACGCGTATATGTCTATGCGGATGAGTATAGAATATGTCTCGTAGATCTCAGACATATAGGCTAGAACTTCTACTATGCCATCACCGTCGATATCAAAGGGGAAGGTATCTGTTAGTATGAAGTCTTCTCTGTTCTCAAATCCTACTAGTTTTACTCTATAGAAGCCTCTCTCTGGCGCCCATTCTAGTATATCGAGTACAGTCTTACTAGCTTCTAGATCGCCTACGACTACGAGTAGTTCTTCGAGTCCGTCAGAGTCTATATCGCCTGAACTGATAGAGTATATTCTTAGATTGCTGTACCGAGACTCTCCTACAACTTTCAAGCCGCCTGCTGATTTATCTAGTACGTAGAGTGTAGAGTTCACTCCTATTATCTGCCCGTAGGGGTCTAGCTGGTAGATGTTGTAGCCTAGAACTAGGTTGGATCTATCAGGTCTAGTTATATTCGCTACTAGTGCAGCCATAGGCTCTATACTTCCTCCAAGCTCTAGCGTATTTAGTACTTCGAGTGTATTTGCATCAACAACTAGTACTACGCCTACGAGTGGATTGCTATAGTCGTATGTTATCTTTAAACCAGCGATGAATATCTCTATTGAGCCATCTTCGTCGAAGTCTCCTCCACTAACTGATATAGCTATGAAGTCCTCGAAGATAGTACTAGTTTTGTCTATCCCACCTCTACTGTAGTCGTATTTGTCTAGCTTCGCTGTAAAGGTCTGCATATATGTCTGCTGATCGTAGGAGTTTACTTGGTAGAGTACAAATAACTCTTCGTCTCCATCTCCATTTACATCGCCTGTCAGAGAACCTACGTAGAAGAGTTCGTCGTAGTAAGATACAGATACTATTAAGTCAGAGTATACTAGTAGGAACTTATTCTCGCCCTGATTGTACTTGAATATCGAGAGTACACCTAGTTGTGTCCCTTCATAGTCATTATAAGCTGTGAATATCACTGCTACTTCTTGGCTACTATCACCATCATAGTCTCCTATCCCGATACCATTAACACTAATAGTGACACTAGCTTGAGAGGATCCAGCTGGTGATGATTGTACTAGTTCTTGTCCTGAAGCTTCTGCTACTACAGGCGATTCTTCTACGCTAGCTATCGAAGATGCTACATTGACTATTCTCTCGAGGAGTTTCGACCAGCCTGTGTCGCGCCCGAAGCTTGTTAGTTCCTCGTAGGCGCCTATATCGAGGAGTAGTGGGTAGTATATCGAGAGGCCTCTCGCACCTCTGTGCTTCTCGCCTATGTAGGAGTAGAGTATCATTGACTCAACTATGGATGCTAGTCTGCTTGCACTACTAGAGATTGGAGAGCCTAGAGCTTCTACACCCCGTAGTAGCTCTACTAGGTCTACTTGTGCTCCTCCTTCTCCTGGGTTTGAACCGCCGCCAAACATATTGGCTCTAGACCGTGCAGCTACGAGAGCATCTGGGTAGTTTTGTGCTTCTGAGATAAAGCTCTTCATAGCTTCTATTACTTGGTCTATGTTCCTTATATCGAAGAGTGAGAGAGTCACTATTGGTCCATCTTTTGTATCTACGTAGAACTTCTTGTAAGCGTCTACCATTACTCTCCCTAGTTCTTCGGGGCTCATAGAAGGATTCTTTGCTAGCTCTCCTAGTATTAAGTCGTAGGGGAATCCATCGTTGGGGACTGATTCTTCTGAGGCAACTACGTAGTCTACTAGGCCTCGTAGCTCGTAGAGGACTTCAAGTTGTGCCATAAGACAGGCATCGAAAGCTACTAGGTCTAGGTGGACACCTGCTGCTTTAATAGCTTCTCCAACTTCTCTGGGAGTTAGGTAGTCATCTGCACTATAGTCGAAGGCTACTCCACCACCTGTTGCTCCATGATCCCAGATGATTAGTGCGATTCTCTCAGCGGGGTATTCTCTAGCGTACTTAGAGATGAAGTTTGCTAGTGTAGCTGGGTCGCCTGTGTTGGTTTCACCTAGTTCTTCTAGTATTCTAGATGAGTAGGCTAGAGAATAGCCATCATTGACAACGTAGTAGACTCTAGTGTCGTCCCAGTCGCCTAGGTACTGGGAGAATCCGTACTCGTCTAGTTGCTCGTAGTTCTCTGGCGATCTATCGATAAAGACTATTACGTTCACACCGCTTCTAGGTATAGTTGCTTCCATCTCTGCTAGGTCTTTGAAAGATGCTGGCTCTAGGTCGTTGTCAGCAGCTATGTATACTAGTATAGTCCATTGTGCTTTAGCTCTGCTATGAGCAGTAGTTAGTAGTATAGGAGCTAGTAGCAATACTAGGAGGAGAGAGGCGTAGAGTATATTACTCGAATTAGGCATAGGCTATCATCCAGGCTGCTATAAGCTCTTGCTAGACTAAACTGTTGGGTTTTACATGGCTATGTAAAACCTAGTACTGTAGGATCTACTGGTCTCTGATGGGAGACTACTCGATAATCCTAGTAGACTTAATAC
>JALTYD010000017.1:0-1263 GCA_027046525.1 Pyrodictiaceae archaeon | reverse complement strand
ATATAGGGATGGCGTATAGTACTTGGAGAAAGTTAGTCTTTCACGGCTCTATAAGGAGATAGAGTGGGTTGTAGATCCTAGTGATAGTAGAGCTAGAGAAAGGTTTAAGTCTATAGTCTCTACTATGGAGAAGCTTGTTAGTTATGGAGTATTTAGAGAAGTTCTAGAGAGAGGAGAAGCCAGTATCTTAGATGTTATGGCTGCTTCTGGTATATGTGGTGTTGCTCTCGCAAAAGTATTTGTAGATAGAGGAGCTAGAGTAGAACTAGTTGTATCTGATCTAAGAAGTGATGATCTAGGCTTAGTAGATAGTTGGCTAGATTTTGCTGGTATCAGGGGAGAGTAGATGTTGAGACACTAGTTGCTGATGCTACTAAGCTCCCAGAAGCACTCAGTGGTAGAGTATTTGATGTAGTTACTGTATGGGGTAGTTCTCTACCACATCTAGATGTATACTCTCTACCACTACTTGTATCTGGTGCTAGAGAACTCCAACCCAGTCATGGTGTTCTAGTCATCGAGCAACACGATATACTACCTAGACTACTAGTCACTAGTAGTTTCAAATACATACTACCTGAGGGCAAGAAGCTACTAACAATATACCATGGCTATGATAGACTCAGAGGTATACAGAAGAGACTAGCATATGTACTACCATCACTAGAGTATATAGGAGAAGTCTATTCTAGACTCTGGGATATTGCACAAATTGCTTCTTTCACGTGGCTCTTCTACAAGAGTATAGATCTCTATAGCCACTATGAGCCTACATTTACTGTAGCTTCTAGTGTTATTGTTGCTAAGTATCCGAGGAAGAATACTGTAGAGTGGAGAGAATTACTATCAACAATACCTACTAGTAGAGAGGAAAAAGGAGAATAGAAGAGCATAGCTATAGGTTTGGGAGATAGGATAAGTCTATTTTCCTAGGCTCTGTATCGATTAGTGCTCCTCTAAAGTAGTCTTCGTATCCTCTTAGATCTAGTAGTCCGTGTCCACTTAGATTGAATAGTATTGTTTTTTCTCTATTTTCTCTTTTTGCTCTTAGTGCTTCATCTATAGCTGCTTTTACTGCATGTGCACTTTCTGGGGCAGCTATTACTCCTTCAGTTCTAGCAAAGAGTACTGCTGCTCTAAATACTTCTGATTGGCTATAAGCTACTGGTTTGACTATGTTTTCTTCTACTAGTATTGTTAGTGTTGGTGCTACACCGTGGTATCTGAGTCCTCCTGCGTGTATTGGTGGTGGTACATATTTGT
>JALTYD010000016.1:1261-6649 GCA_027046525.1 Pyrodictiaceae archaeon | reverse complement strand
GCTGTATAGTTTTCTCGTTCTCTGCTTCGATATAGTATACTAGGAATTTTCCACCAGTATCGTATACTTCGAATCCTATTTCTCGAAGCTTGTTTATAAGATCATCTCTTTTTTCTCCAGTCTCGTAGCCTGCTGCTACTATGAAGAACCCTGAGACAAATGGCACTACTTAGTCCCCACTTAAGCTAACTACTACAAGAAGATAATATAACTACTATGACTAGCTACGGACTAGTTTCTCTACTTCTTCTACTATAGAAGATAGTATATCGCCTGCTCTTCCTCTAACAACTATATCTGCTATATAGTCGAGTGCTGTTGGCTCCATATTAATAATAACGAGCTTAGCTCCATTCTGTTTTGCATAAAAAGGGATATTAGCTGCAGGCATAACAGTCAAACTACTACCTACGACGAGGACTAGATCAGCTTTGCTGGCTTCTTCATATGCTCTCTCTAGAGCTATAAAAGGTAGAGGCTCGCCGAAGAAGACAACATTAGGTTTCAGCAATCCCCCGCACTGTGGACAGCGGGGAGCTCTACCTTTCTGCTTAAGCTCCTCTAGGGCTTTTTCTAGATCAATTTTCCCTCTACAATTGAGACAGACTGCGTATCTAAGATCTCCATGTAGCTCTATTACATTTCTACTACCAGCACGCTGATGTAGTCCATCTACATTCTGTGTAATAACTGTCTTAACAATACCTATTTCTTCTAGCCTAGCTATAGCTATATGTGCTCTATTAGGTTCTACACGTGGAATCTCTAAGAATAGCTTAGTGAATAGTCTCCATACTTCGTCTGGGTTAGATACAAAATAACCTATACTAAATACATCTGGATCAATCTTCTTCCATAACCCCTGGGGCCCTCTAAAATCTGGGATACCACTCTCAGTACTCACTCCAGCACCTGTAAATACAACAACATATCTACTCTCTACTAGTAGACGAGCAATACTGGCTATAGTAGAATCTCCTACCAACTCACCACCAATCTGTATTAAAACCTCCAGAGCTCCTAATTCTAGATTTCTAGTACTCTATAGCTACATATAGCTCTACAGGATACAAGCAGAAGTAGTTGTGGAGTTATCTACTTTGATACTGAACCACTAGTAGTAACTATATATTACATAGTAGTTGGCTTCATAGTAGTTCAGGAAAAACAAGAAATAGTGAAAAAACTACTATAGACTAGAATAGATTATTTCTGCTTCATTGAAGCAAATTTGACTACTGTTAAGACAACATGCTTCATACTCTTAACAAAGTCTTCAATACGTATATTCTCATTAGGTGCATGTGCTCTAGAATCATAGTATCCTACACCTGCACTAGTAAGTGGTGTACCAACATAATTGGCTATATAGTAGTAGGGGCCAGAGCCTGCCGAGAGAGGTACAAGTACTGGTTCAGTACCATATATAGTCCTGGCAGCATCAACTGAAGCTCTTACTATATCCTCGTCGGGGCTAGTATAGCCAGCTGGATAAGCATTACCATGTAGTACTAGTTCTGCATCCCCTAATCCTTTCTCCTCCATAAATTTCTTAAACTCAGATAGTATCTCGTCGGGGTCTTGTCCAGGAACTAGCCTAATATCGATCTTCGCTCCAGCTATAGATGGTACAACAGTCTTCGACCCCTTACCGATATATCCAGCATAGAGACCAGATACATTTATCGATGGAGATAAGTGTAGTTTCTTTAATGCTTCTATACCTTCTAGTCCTTCATTAAATTCTCTTATCCCAAGCTGTTTCTTCATCTCCTCTAGATGCTCTATACGCTCTATACCCATCTTTTCCAGAAGCTCTGAAGCCCACTCTAGTTCTTTAACGCCCTTGTACAGCCAGTCTACTAGTATTCTCCCTCTCTCATCTTTTATCGATGATAGAAATCTTACTAGCCTCCATACAGGATTAGGTACTAGAGGTGCTGAGCCACTATGTACATCTCTATTAGCTCCTCTTAGAACAACCTCTACGTAGACCATACCTTTAAAGCCTAGAGTTACTAGGAATTCTCCCTTCCTACCTACATATCCTGTCTCCCAGAAACCTCCATCACATCTAAGCCAGTTCTTCATATCTTCTACTGCACGTGGTAGTGTTGTTGAACCTATCTCTTCTTCACCCTCTATAATGTATTTTATCTTGAGACCTAGTCTATCAATATATGGTAGTAGTGCTTCTATAGCAGCTATCCTAGCTGCTATATTACCTTTATTATCAGCTACACCTCTTCCAAAGAGCTTACCATTTCTTTCAACGAGCTCGAATGGATTAGAATCCCATAGCTCTAGAGGTTCTACTGGCTGTACATCGTAGTGGTTATAGATAAGTATAGAGATAGGGCCTTCTCCAACTTCTCCAACAACGATGGGGTGGCCTCCATAGCTCTTGATAGAGGCTCTAAAACCAACTTCGCCTAGAACTGACGACAAATACTCGGCTCCTCTCATCATCTCAGAGCTAGAACGTTGTGCAGAAACAGTATCAATAGATACTAGCTCTGCGAGTACTCTCTTGTATTTGGGATAAAGTTTCTCTACTTCTCCTAGAACTTTTTCACCTATATCTGTGTACTCCATACTAGGATACCAAGCTAGAAAAAGGGAACTCTAGGCTATTTTAGCGTAGTGCATCAATAAAAAGACGTAGAGCTGAAACAAAGTATTTTATTTCTAGACTGTCTAAATATTTAAAGTGTAGTAATAGAGGGGGTCAAGATAAGGGGTGTTATGATGAAAGTACCTACTAAGTTAATATACTCTATGGCGATAATAGCTCTCTTAATACTCCCATTAATACCACTACCTACCGCAGAAGCACAAGGTCTAAAACTAGAAGCACCAAGAATAGAGAAGTTCCTAGAAGGACGAGAATGTAAAACCTATGGTGGTACAGTCAAGTTCGGCTTCCCTAGCGAGCCAAACGTCTTTGTATGGTTCCGAGCAGGCTCTACATGGTCTATACTAGTACTACACCCAGTATATGATAGACTAGTAAGATTCGTGAATGGTACACTAACCTACGAAGTAGCAGAATCGATAGAGTACTCGCCAGACTACAAAGTACTAACTATTAAGATAAGAGATGGAATAAAGTGGCACGATGGAAAACCACTAACAGCTGAAGACGTAGCATTTACAATAAACACACTAGCTCACGAGAAATGGACATACTACCATGGCTACTTCGCATCAGTAGATAGAGCAGAAGCTGTAGATAAGCTTACTGTAAAAGTATACTTCAAAGAACCAGACGCAGGATTTATAGCTAATGGACTAGCAAGCATGAATATACTGCCGAAACATATATGGGAGCCACTACTAAAAGAGAAGGGAGAAGCACTAGCAAAATATATGCCAAAGATACCAGACGAGCTAGTTGGTAGTGGACCTTTCAAACTAGTAGAATATGTACCAGGACAATATGTAAGATATGTTGCTAACGAAGACTACTGGCTAGGTAGACCTTGTGTAGACGAGATGATAATAACATTCATCAAAGAATCGAGTGTCGCTCTACTAGCAGTACAGCGTGGAGAAATAGATGCATGGATAGGCTGGGTAACAGCAGAAGTAGTACCACAACTACTAGCAACTGAGGGACTAGCACTACACGTATTCCTAAGTGGTACATTCTATCACTGGGGCTTCAACAACCAGAGATGGCCATTCAATATGCCAGAGTTTAGAAAAGCAATGGCATTCGCAGTAGATAAAGATGCTATAGTTAATGAGCTACTAATGGGCTACGGTGTACCAGGTAGCCCAGGCGTAGTACCACCATTCGGTATACACGAGCCATGGTACAACCCAGCTGTAAAAGATGCCTACTACTTCGACCTAAATAAAGCAGCAGAAATACTAGACCAGCTAGGATTCAAAGATATTGACGGGGATGGGTGGAGAGAAGCACCAAATGGTACAGACTTCTCCTTCGAGATATACCCACCAGCCTACGACATTATACGTGTGAGAGCTGCACAAAAGATAGCAGAATGGCTCTCGCAGATACCAGGTGGTGGTATAAAAGCAGAAGTAAGAGTACTAGACTGGAAGACAGTATGGCCACTAATACGCGATGGTAAAGTAGACACCTATCTACTAGGAAGCGGTCCAGGTCTAGATATAAGCTGGCTCCACAGAAGATTCCACAGCTGGCCAGAAGGTACAGGTAACTGGGCTAGATTTAGTGACCCAGAAGTAGACAGACTAACAGAAGAACTAAAGAAGACATTCGACCCAGAGAAGAGAAAAGAACTAGCTTTTAGGATACAAGAGATTATAGCAGAGAAAGTACCAATAGTACCACTATACTACAGGAAGTGGATAAACCCATATCGTATAGACAAGTTTACTGGCTGGTTTAGACCAGTAGACGACGATGTATTCAATAGAATAACTCATCTCCGTGTCCAGAAAGCAGTTGTACAGCCTACAACAGTCGTACAGACAACTACTGTAGTACAGACTACAGTAGTTACAACAGCTGGTACACCTACAACAATAGTAAAGACTATAACAACAACAGTACCTACAACTGTCTCACCAGCTCCAGCTCCGTCTCCGACAACACCACCGCCAGAAGAGAAAGGACTACCAACAGCTGCAATATTAGCAGTAGTAGTAGTAATTGTTATAATAGCTGCACTAGTACTAGCTAGGAGGAAGTAGCTCAGTAGTAGGAGAGGTGGCCTCTTTGGGCCTCTCTGGTTTTTTACTCCGTAGAACTATTACCTCTATTGTAACTTTTTTCGCAATAATTGCACTTGTCTTTATACTCTCACGCTTAACTGGTGATCCTCTCGCAGAACTAGAAAATGATCCTCGTATCTCTCCCGAGACTATAGCAGCTATACGTGCAATGTTTGGATTAGATAAGCCTATCCATGAGCAATTCGTAGTATATATCAAGAATCTATTGAGAGGAGAAATGGGATACTCTCTACACTATGGAAGACCAGTAATGACTGTTATACTAGAAAAACTACCATATACATTAGCACTATTAATACCAGCAATAACTGTCTCTAACTACTTAGCTTATAGAGCAGGCCTAGAGATAGGCTGGAGGAGAGGTACTAGAGCTGATGTATGGTCTATGGCTGTATCAATATTCTTTAGATCAGTACCATACTTCTGGCTGGCAATGCTAATGCTATACATATTCTCAGTAAAACTAGGTATAACACCACTATTTGGAGCTACTTCGCCGGGTATGTCTTTCTCGTGGACTTGGGAGTGGTTCAAAGACTATCTCTGGCACTACGTACTACCATTTAGTGTTATTGTTATGAGAGCAACACTAGCCTACCTACTATATGTTAGGAATGCTGTAATAGATCTACTAGGCGAAGACTTTGTATGGGTTGCACA
>JALTYD010000016.1:0-1251 GCA_027046525.1 Pyrodictiaceae archaeon | reverse complement strand
CATGTCAAGAAGAAATATGTTGCACGTAATGCAATGCTACCAATAGTTACACTACTAGGATTGAGATATGCCTTCTTAATAGATGGAGCTATTCTAACAGAAACAGTATTCTCCTACCCAGGTACTGGTAGACTCGTCTTCGAAGCTATATACAATAGAGACTTCTGGCTACTCCAGGGCGTAGTAGTTATACTAGCTACTAGTGTGATAATAGCTAATCTAATTATCGATATAATCTACGCAGTACTAGATCCAAGAGTAAAACTAAGGTGATAATTATGTCGAGAGCACCACCTAGACTAACAAGGAGACAGAGACTAGAAGAGCTACTCAAAACGACTAGAGAGAAAATAAACGACTATGTATTCTTCGTTAGGAGACATAGACCTTCACAAATAGGCTATGCAATACTACTAGCACTAGTAGGTATAGCTATCTTTGCCCCATTCATAGCACCCTACGATCCTAATGCTAGAGTCTCACTACCTATGCAGCCTCCATCAGATCAGCATATTCTCGGTACAAATGACATGGGTCAAGATATATTCAGCGAGCTAATCTATGGTACACGTATATCGCTATTCATAGGCTTCGTAGCAGCACTAGTAGGTACTCTCCTCGGGACAGCAATAGGAATCATAGGTGGCTACAAAGGAGGCGTAGTAGATGAAGCACTAATGAGAATAACAGATATGTGGCTCTCAATGCCTACTCTCCTACTAACAATATTCCTAGTAGCTGTATTCTCGAGGCTCCCCCGAGGAACTATTATGATGGCTGTAATACTTGCGATATCTCTCACAGCGTGGCCAAGTGTAGCAAGGCTTATTAGATCAGCAGTACTAAGAGTAAAAGAAGAACCCTACATCGAAGCAGCTAGAGCAGTAGGTGCATCTTCTGCGAGGATAATGCTCTACCACATACTACCAAATGTTACACCACTAATAGTAATAGAAGTAATAACTAGGACAGCTATAGCAATGCTAACAGAATCTTCACTAGCTTTCCTCGGACTAGGCGATCCTACAGCTAAGAGCTGGGGGATGATTATACACTACGCGATGTGGAGAAATGCTCTATTCCTAGGCTTGTGGTGGTGGTTCGTACCACCAGGAGTAATGATATCAATAGCAGTACTATCTGTGATGCTCATAGGACTAGGCCTAGAAGAATACCTTAACCCTAGACTAAGGAGATAGTTCTAGATAACTACCAGTATTATTTTTATTTACCTCTTATACTACATGAGAC
>JALTYD010000015.1 GCA_027046525.1 Pyrodictiaceae archaeon | reverse complement strand
GAGTTTCAAGAACTCGAAGAGGAGGCTCAAGCACAGTGATATGCCTCGACACCAATATAATATATCACTTCCTCTTTGAAACAGAACTCACAATAGAATCAGAGAAGATCATAAGAGGGGGGATGATAGAGGGAATGGCTATATCAATGATTGTCTATAACGAGCTGCTCTACACCGTAGCCGCAAAAATCGTAAAGGAAGAGTACGGTGTCAAAGGGAAGTACTCCTTCAAGAAATTTATAGCCAAACACGGCTATCCCCAGGAGGCTCTCGAGAAAGTCAACTCCTTCATAAGGGACTTCAAGATAACAATACTCCGAGACTACCAAGACCCACAGGAACTAGTGAGTACCATACTCCAATACAAGTTATTGCCAAACGATGCACAAATAGCCATCACATGCAAATACAACAACATAAAGAAAATAGCAACATTCGACGAAGATTTCAAACAAATACCATGGCTTGAAGTCATCCGGTAAGACAAAAATCTAAGCTATAAATAATACACATCAGAATCTGGATATGCAGACATGATTATCACGCCTAATAGAGGAATCGGCAGCGATTTATGGTCTCGGATACCGATATATTATTCGTATGGTTTAGTGATGGTTTTGTGTTGTTTGTGGCGGGCCCGCCGGGATTTGAACCCGGGACCTCCGGCTCCGCAGGCCGGCGCCCTATCCTGGCTAAGCCACGGGCCCTGTTAGATTCTTTATATGTCTTATATCTTTTTAGTCTATCTAGTTTTCTTTGATCTTAGTTAGTATTTAGATTATGGAGGTATTATTGTGGTTATGTGTGTTTAGGGTCTTTATGGTGTTACTTGATAATATAGGTTTGGGGTCTAGTAGTAGTGCGGGTTAGAAAAGCTGGACAGCGTAGTATTCTTGATTTTCTAGCGAATAATAGTGTGGATAATGATGGTGGAGAAGATTTCTATAGCGAGTCTATTGGAGAGAAAAAAGAGAGTATAATTGATAGTAGAGTATACTATAGGAGTTCTAGTGATAACTGGATTGTATCTAAGATGGTTTTTCGTTCTGAACCTAGATTAGCCAGTGTTGGTGATAGAGGTTATTTATTGCAGACTTATTATGATGGTAGTAGGGGTTGTATTGTTGCAAAGATTTTTGAACCGGTTAGTGGTGAGATTCTACTCTATATTGATAAGTCGGGTTATCTTCCTTACTTTTTGACTGATCTTGAACCTGATAAAGTTAGAGAGATTAGTGGTGTTACTAGTGATTCCAGTTTTGTACGTGTTGATGTTGTTGAGAAATTTGATCTCCTTAGGTGGAGGAGTATCCGTGTTTCTAAGATAGTTGTTAAGACTCCTGATTCTGTACCTAGATTAAGGGGGAAGTTTCCACGTGTTTGGGAGGCTAATATAAAGTTTCATCATAATTTTATCCACGATCACGGCCTTGTACCTGGTATGTTGTATAAAGTTTCTGAGGAAGGATTAGTTGCAGAATGGAGCCCGCCCAGGGGTGTTGATGCTGAGAAGATAGCTAGTATTTTCTCTGGAGAAGATCCTGATACTATAAAGATGGCAATTGAGTGGTTTCCATTATTCGAGGAAGAGCCTCCGAGACCTAAGAGGTTAGCAGTTGACATCGAGGTTTATACTCCTTTCAAGGGCCGTGTACCTGATGCTAGTAGTGCTAGTTATCCTGTTATTAGTGTAGCTTTTGCTGGTGATGATGGATTTAGAGCAGTATATATCCTTGTAAGACCTGGTCTTCCCATAAGTGAGGAAATAGTAGAAAAGATTGGTAGAGATCTTGTGGTTGAGTTTTTTGAGGATGAGGAAACTCTTATATTAGAAGTTTTCAGGCTTATATCGAGCTATCCGGTTGTTGTTACTTTCAATGGTGATAACTTCGATTTTCTCTATTTATATAACCGTGCGTTGAAACTCGGTATTCCGAGAGATATTATACCGTTTAGAATCGTGGGGAGAGGAGGAGAAGGCTATATTAGTTTGAAGTACGGCGTACATATCGATCTCTACCAGTTTTTCTCTATAAAAGCTATACAGACATATGCTTTCGGTAATGCTTACAAGGAGTTTACTCTCGATGCTATTGCTGAGGCTTTACTTAGTGAGAGAAAAGTGTCTGTGGAGGGAAGTATTAGTGATATTTCTCTCGAAGAACTCATACGCTATAACCTCAGAGATGCTGAGCTTACTCTAAAGCTTATTAGTTTTAAGAAGGATCTTGTTTGGAAGCTTATTGTACTCTTGATGCGTATATCTAAGCTTCCAATAGAGGATGTGACTAGGAGCCAGGTTTCGTCGTGGATAAAGAATCTTTTGTACTGGGAGCATAGGAGGAGAGGCTATCTTATACCTGATCGTGATGAGATTATCCGTATCAAAGGCAGGACTAGATCGGAGGCTCTTATTAAGGGTAAAAAGTATCAAGGTGCTATTGTCCTTGATCCTCCCAGTGGTGTATACTTCGATGTACTTGTACTAGATTTTGCAAGTCTATATCCTAGTATTATAAAGAAGTGGAATCTTAGCTATGAGACTGTTAATCCAGAGAAATGTCCTGGAGATAAGTTAGCAGAGGTTCCAGATGTTGGTCATAGAGTTTGTATGAGTATTAAGGGTTTAATAGCACAGATTGTTGGATTGCTGAGAGATTATAGAGTTAGAATGTATAAGAGGAAGGCCAAGGATAGTAGTATTGATAGTGTGTCGAGAGAATGGTATGATACTGTTCAATCTGCTATGAAAGTATTTATTAATGCTAGTTATGGTGTTTTTGGTGCTTCTACGTTTCCCTTCTATGCACCTCCTATGGCTGAGAGTGTAACAGCTATTGGTAGATATACTATTAGGCAAACACTCGATAAGACTAGCGAGCTTGGACTAAAAGTATTGTATGGAGATACTGATTCACTCTTCATATGGAAGCCTAGTAATGTTAAGTTAGAAGAACTCAAGAAGTTTGTAGAGAATGAAATAGGCCTTGATTTAGAGATTGACAAGATATATAGGTTTGTCACATTTAGTGGTCTCAAGAAGAATTATGTAGGTGTAGTTGGAGATTATGTTGATGTAAAAGGTCTTGTTGCAAAGAAGAGGAATGCACCAGAGTTTCTTAAGAGAGAGTTTAACGATATTCTTAGCATACTAGCTAGTGTTAAAAGTGTTGAAGACTTTATTAAGGCACGAACTATGGTACTTGAACGTGTTAGAGAAGTTTATAGGAAAGTTAAGGATGTTGAGTATAATCTTGATGATCTAGCTATCCATGTTGCTTTGAATAAGCCGATAAGTGAATACACAAAGAATACACCACAGCATGTCAAAGTTGCAAAACAATTAGTTACAGCTGGTATACAGGTTATGCCCGGTGATGTTATAGTATTTGTTAAAGTAAAAGGTAGAGATGGTGTAAAAGCTATTCAGCTAGCCAAGCTTGTTGAGATAGATGTTGATAAATATATAGAGATGGTTAAGAATACCTTCGAGCAGTTACTTCTTGCAATCAATCTCTCGTGGGACGATATAGTTGGGTCTTCTCGGCTTGAGTATTTCTGGGGGAGGAAAAGGAGAATGAGGTAGACAGTATACGCCTATAGGTTTTATCTCTTATTTGAGTTCTTTTGGTGCTTTTGTTGCACTAGTTATATATTCCTCTATTTGTTTTTTCGACTCATCATCAATATAATACGTGACAGTATACATTTTATTATCTATATAGCTATCGCCTTCCCATTTATTATCAAAGCTTATTACTATTATCGGAAGTGATATGATAAGTTCTTTGCCTTCTCTAGCCCATTGTAAGTTTAGACTTTCTATAGTATCTAGTATTTCGGGTTTTATAGGTAGTTTGTACCGTAGTTCATATTCTGTTTTCAGAGCAGTTAGATCGCTTTCAAGAGGTTTCCATTCTTCAACTGCCTTGTTTACAATTTCTTTGGCAATTTGTGCAATATCACCTTCGACTATTCTAGACTCAGTAAGATTGCCGTTATCCGACCTTGCTATATGTACCTTGTGAGCCATAGTATGTTACCCTTGTTGTTATCTTCAAATACTGTGTATATTTATTTATGATAAGTTTCAAGCTTTGTTAATATAGTCTTTTTTGCTTCATTTATATCTGGCTGTAGGTTATCATTTAGTGGTAACCTAGATAAGAGTAGTTTTATATTGCCATTTTCGAGTTCTACAAACAGCTGCGGTAGCCATGGCATTCCTAAGTCGTCTGTATCTCCATGCTCGGTAATTAGTATGTAGTCCTCTTTTCTGATTTCTTTATCGAGATTTTTCTCTCTAGATACTTCTTCTACTAGTTTAACCCATAGTTTGTGCTGTGGATGATGTTCTGCTGTAACGAGTATGAGTTTTGTTGGTTTTGGCAAGTTGCTTTCACCAACGTGAAAGCATTGAAGAGTAGTTTATATGTTCTTTTACTCCTTCTTTCTGCAAGACCTTCTCTCCCCATAGCAGCTAGTAGACGTCCTGCAGCTCTAGTAGAGATACCTAGTAGTGATGCTAGTTGATATACTGTAATATAGCTGTATCCATGCAGTATTAGTATAGATGCTAGTCGTCTTACATCAATTTTTGCTCTAACCATGTCTTTCGGCCCATAGTTTAGAGTATTGTTTTGTTAACTGGCTGGGTTTAGTGTAAGTATTCGCTACTACAATTACTCTCGCTGGAATAGTATGCTAAATAGGAGGGGGATGTATATTAACAGGTCAAGAGAATAGCTCCTAGATAGGATAAACTATAACGGGAAGGTAGAAGTGTATTTGTACGAGAAGATATCGGTATATGTACCAGATACAAGTGCTATAATAGAAGGATTAGTTTCTAAGATGGTAGAAGAGGGAAAGATTAGAGGAAAAATAGCAATACATAGAGCTGTACTAGCTGAGCTTGAGCACCAAGCTAATCAGGGAAGGACTACAGGATATGCAGGACTCAGTGAAATAAGAAGACTTAGAGAGCTAGCTAGGAAGGGATACATAGATCTAGAGGTAGTGGGACAGAGACCAACTATATATGATATACGTGGAGCAACTTCTGGAGCAATCGACGCACTAATACGAGACTATGCTTACGAGGTCGGTGCAACACTAATAACATCAGATAGAGTTCAAGCACTGATGGCAGAAGCTATAGGTATAAGCAAGATATACGTTAAGATACACGAGAAGGAAAAACTAAGAATAGAATCTCTATTCGACGAGGAAACAATGAGTATACATCTAAAAGAGGGAGTACCCCCTAGGGCTAAGAAGGGGAGACCCGGCGAGTGGATTCTCGTGGATCTATCTGAGAGACCTCTAGATAGAGAATGGATAGAGAATATCGCTGAAGAAATAGTCGAGGAGGCGAAAAGAAGAGACGACGGTTTCATAGAAATAGACAGAGAGGGTTCAACAATAGTACAATTAGGCAGTTATAGAATAGTCATAACTAGACCTCCTCTCAGCGAAAAATGGGAAGTAACTATTGTGAGACCATTAAAGAAACTGAGACTAGAAGACTATAATCTTCCAACAAAACTACTTAAACGATTTGATGAGAAAGCAGAAGGTATACTAATAGCTGGAGCACCAGGTATGGGTAAAACTACATTTGCTCAAGCACTAGCAGAGTACTATGCAAGAAAAAACAAAATCGTAAAAACAATAGAATCTCCACGCGATATGCGTCTCCCACCCTCAATAACACAGTATTCTAAAAACTATGCAGAGCTAGGAGAACTACACGATATACTACTACTCAGTAGACCAGACTATACTGTATTCGATGAACTAAGAACAGATGAAGATTTCAAGCTATATATAGATCTTAGACTAGCTGGGATAGGGATGATAGGAGTAATACATGCAACTACACCAATAGATGCTATTCAGAGATTCATCAGAAGAGTCGACCTAGGCATGTTACCGAGCATCATAGATACTGTTGTCTTTATAGACAAAGGGTATGTTAGTAGTATATACGAGTTAAAAATGACAGTAAAGTTGCCTACAGGACTCAAAGAAGCTGATCTATCACGTCCAGTAGTAGAGGTAAGAGATGCACTCACTGGCGCACTAAAATACGAGATATATACCTTTGGCGAGCAAACTATAGTAGTACCAGTAGAAGAGATTACACCACAAGTATATGATGATAAAATTATGAGGACAATCGAGAAAATACTACCTGGAGCAGTTATAACAAGACAAGATAATGTGATAATAGTGAATATACCTAAACAAGCCTCACGATCACTTATAAAGAAAATGAGGAGAATAAAGAAACTAGAAGAAAAATATGGAATAACAATAAAGATCAATATAACAAAGTAAAAGATAGGGGCAATTTTTGAAAAAATGGAAAAATAGAGGTATAAGAGTAGAGAGAGAACTGGCCAGAAAATTATGGAGTAAAGGATTCGCAGTAGTTAGAGGGCCTGCAAGCGGCGCTAGAGCTAAACACATATACTATCCAGATCTAGTAGCTTTCTATAGAGGGAGAATCTTTATTTTTGAGGTGAAATATACGAGTCGTTCCAATAATGTTATTCTACGTACGTCTCAGCTAAAAAAACTTAGAGAATTTAAGAACAGATCAGGCGGAGAAGTATATGTAGCTGTTAAACAACCAGGACATGATTGGGTCTTAGTAGATCTCAATAGTATCGAG
>JALTYD010000014.1 GCA_027046525.1 Pyrodictiaceae archaeon | reverse complement strand
GGTATTATCATAGTCTATAGTCTTGTAGTAGTCGGTCTAGGATATATTGCGTGGAGGAGGTTCCAGCGAACCATCGAAGACTTCTTCCTAGTAAGTAGAAGAGTAGGATACTTCGTACTATTCTTGACACTAGCAGCAACATACCATAGCGCCTTTGCATTCCTGACTAGTGTTGCAGTATTCTCGAAATCTGGTATTAGTTTCTGGGTAGGCTCAGCACTCTGGACACCTCTAGCTGCAGTATCAGGCTATATACTAGGTAAGAGATTCTACCTAATAGGTAAGAAGAGGAAACATATTACGCCAGCAGATTTGCTAGCTGATTACTATGAGAGCGAAGCTCTACGACTTATTACTGCAATTATAATGGCTATATTCGTTATAGCCTACATGGTAGTACAAGCAATAGGTCTAGGAATTGTACTGAGTGTAGGAAGTGCAGGCAATATTCCATTCGAGCTAGCTAGTTTATTCTTTATGGGTGTTACTATAATCTACCTAGTAGTTGGAGGTCATAGAGCTGCATTCTGGACAGATGCACTACAAGGAGTATGGATGTATATTGGTGTATGGGCTGCTGGTCTATACATAGCCTACAAGTTCTTCCCAGGGATAGGAGCTCTAATGGATAGTGTTAGAGATGTTAACCCAAAACTACTTACTATGAACTGGGGTGTTGATCTAACATTCAGCTTCATGATAGTATTCAGTATAGGTGTTATACTACTACCACATATGTGGCTGAGATACTACTCAGCTAGAGGAACAGATGTTATTAGAGTAAGTACTGTCGGTATGGCGTTATACGTTAGTAGTTACTATATACCTGCAGGACTAGTAGGATTAGCAGCAGCTGTATTTAATGCTACTGGCTTAGAAATAGGTGGTAGAGTACTACTAGAGCCTGGATTCATAGATACTCTAATAAAGACATACGGTAGTAGAGATGCAGTTATGGCACACATGATATATACATTAACACCAGCTGTCTTTGCTGGCTTCCTACTAGCTGGAGCAGCTAGTGCAGCAATGAGTACTCTAGATAGCCTGCTAGGAGCTACATCTATGGTGCTAACAAGAGATATC
The DNA here is from genome assembly GCA_027046525.1 of Pyrodictiaceae archaeon. Taxonomy (GTDB): domain Archaea; phylum Thermoproteota; class Thermoprotei_A; order Sulfolobales; family Pyrodictiaceae; genus JALTYD01. The sequence goes on along the minus strand of JALTYD010000014.1, from coordinate 5,811 downwards.
TACCAGAGGTATATAGACCCGAAGGCTGACGAGAATAGACTTGTAGCTGTTGGTAGAATACTTATAATCATATGGGGTCTAATAGCATGGTACTTTACTGTCAAAAAACCAGGACTCATCTTCGACCTTGTAGCTCTGAGTGCTAGCGGTGGTCTACAATTCCTAGTACCTGTACTCCAAGCAGTATTTCCTACAAAGAGGCAGTGGATCACAAAAGCAGGTGCTATCACTGGGCTTATTATCGGTATCTTCGTAAACGTCCTACTAACTAATAGATTCCCCTTCTATGAATGGCTAGGACTACCTGGCTATCACCCAGCAGTAGCAGGTACTATAGGGCTAGGATTCAATGCTCTAGCAGCATTAATCGTTAGTAGCTTTACTAAGCCAGTAAGCGAGGAGAAGAAGAGAATATACATAGAGGCTCTCCTAGAAGCCTAGGCTTTTTTCCTCACTCCTATCTAACTATAAAGAGAGTACAGTTACTTCTAATCTCACCAGGAAGGGATTAATCAATTATATCTGTAGAGTCCTCACAATATCTGGGCCTAGTTTGAGATCAAAGAAACCTAGACTAGTAGTAGTTGTTGGTATGCCTGGTAGTGGTAAAGGTGTATTCTCAGATGTAGCTAGAGGATCTGGTATACCTGTATACGTTATGGGGGATATTGTTAGAGAAGAAACTATTAGGAGAGGACTAGAACCTACTCCATCAAATCTCAACTATGTTGCTAGGAGATTAAGAGAAGAGTATGGACCAGCTATTGTCGCTGAGAGAATAGGAGAGAAGATACTAGCTAGTAGAGAAGACTTTGTAGTAATTGATGGTTCTAGGAGTCTATATGAACTAGAAGTATTCAAGAAGATAGGAGAAGTTGCTATTGTAGCTATCCATGCTTCTCCATCTACAAGGTATAGTAGGCTGAAGAGGAGGAATAGACCTGGAGATCCAAGAAGTTGGGAAGAATTTAGTGAACGTGATAGAGTAGAACTCAGTTTTGGTATTGGATCGCTGATAGCTCTAGCAGATTACGTATTGGTTAACGAGTGTAGTATTGGAGAGTTTAGAGAGAAAGCCAAAAAGCTCCTAGAAGGACTTCGATCAAAATGGAAAGAATACAAGTTAGAGAAATGTTAGAGGAAGTAAGCTAGTATGGGTACTATTATCGATACACCACAACACCTAGTAGTATCTCCTGATGATCTAGCTGGTAGAATAGCTTATAATGCATCATTAGCAAATACTACAGCTAATATATCAGCTGGAGAAGTTTATAGAGTCGTTGAACCTAGTCAATTGGTGCGACAAGGCTATAGCTCTATCATATTAGGATTCTTAGTAGCTGTATCACTACTAGCTCTAATTCTTGTATCTTATAGAATGGGGAGATTATCTCTAGGTTATGCTGAGAGAGCTAGTAGGACTGCAAGTTCTATTCTCCCATGGAGGCTAGACTACGAGTATAGTAGGATGAGGAGAATTCTGAGAGAAATATATGAAGAACTTATTCATAGAGCTAGAAGTAGAGGTGTACTCGTACCAAGAAGCTACACTATTACTGAATTTGCACAGAAAGCTTGGAAGACTCTAGGTAGTAGTGTATTTGAGTTCGCTAAGTTATACAATAAGTACATGTATTCGAGAGAAGAACCAGATCAAGAAGCTATCGAAGAAGCGAGGAGAATAACTAGTGGTATCAATTAGAAATCTCTTCTTATTTGCACTCATAATAGTACTAGTGATAGGATCAAGTGGAGTAAAGTATAGTGTAAAAGTAGTTGATCTCTACTCGACTAGTCCTCGGAATCCTTTTCTCACAGGTACATCAGCATTCTATGAAGAACTAGAGAAGAGAGGATATAGAGTATCATTTGGGAGGTATAGAGGAGATCTCTACGTAGTAATTGGGCCTGATAAAACGCTACCACAAGATGATGTTAAGTTTATCGTGGAGAGATTTAGACAGGGTAGATTAAGCATCCTAGTAGCTGATGAAACTGGTATCATGAATAGGCTACTAGTAGAACTTGCTGGTATAAAGATTAGTGGCAAATATCTACGATGGCCGCGGGGCGATGGAGTATCTAGTCTTATTGTGCCAATTAGTTGTCTAGGCAGGATAGTATTTTCTACGAAAGTATCCTATATAGTAAATATTCCTGAAGATGCAAGAATACTATGTAGTTTTAAGAGTAGAGAAGGAGTTGAATACCCAGTAGCAGTCTTAGTAGAGAGAGGTAGTAGTAAGCTACTAGTAGTAGCTGATTCTAGTATTTTTGCCAACTTCCTCTATAGAGGATACAGAGGACTAGGACCTAGTAAGTGGATTGCTCTCAGTCTTTTTTCACACGTAGCAAGTCCTAGGCACAAGATATTGTTCGAAGATAGACTATACGAAGAGAGTATCGTAGTTAAGTTTGCAAGTATTGGTTTCGAGATCGTAGAGTTTACTACTCGTATCCTAGGAGGTTTATCATCGGAGTTCTCAGAGATATCAACAGCTAGATGGATCATAGTATCTAGTTTTATCTCTACGATAACTTCTATATACATACTAGGTTTCCCTCCTAGGAGAGCTACAAGAGACAAATACTTAGAGAAATATACTCTAAAGTTTGTAAAAGAGTACGAGAAGATAACGAAGAAGAGGAAATAAGATATCTATCTATTTATTTATCTCGAAAACCTAGTGGTTGTACATGGATAGAATAACATGGAGACTATCTACCACAAAGTCCTAGACGAGGTCTCTAAGGTAGTAGTAGGTAAACGTGATGAACTGAAATTACTACTAGCTACTATTATAGCTGGAGGACATATCCTACTAGAAGGAGTTCCCGGAGTTGCTAAGACTCTCATAGCAAAGAGTATAGCTGCTTCTATGAATCTAGTGTTTAAGAGGATACAATTTACACCAGATCTACTACCAAGTGATATCATAGGTACATATATCTACAGAGAGGGTAGGTTTGAGTTCCAGAAAGGTCCTATCTTTGCAGATATAGTGCTCGTAGATGAGATAAATCGTGCAAGTCCTAAGACACAAGCTGCTCTCTTAGAAGCAATGCAGGAGAAACAAGTAACAGTATGGGGTACTACTTACTACTTATCACCAGTCTTTACAGTAATAGCTACTATGAATCCAGTAGAGATGGAGGGAGTATACCCGCTCAGCGAGGCACAGATTGATAGATTTATGGCTAAGATATACCTAGACTATCCCACAGTAGAAGAAATGGTCGAGATACTTACTAGGCTACAGTATATAGAAGAATGGCCTATAAAACCAGTAGTTGATAAAGAAGAACTACTAGAAGCTAGAAAGAATATATGGAATATATTCGTTGATAAGAACATTAAATACTATATAGCTAGGATCGTTGAAGCAACACGTGAGAATCCATACGTAGTACTAGGAGGATCACCTAGAGCAGCAATAGCAATTATGCAGATAGCTAGAGGATTAGCAGTAATAGAAGGATACGACTATGTTACACCAGATCATGTCAAATATGCTACAAAACCTGCACTCCTACACAGAATAATACTAAAACCCGAGGCGAGACTAACAGGAGTAAAACCCGAAGATATAATAGAAGAAGCTCTATCTAAAATACCTCCACCGTAGCTTCTGATACTGCGTGGTAGTATTGCCACTAAAACCAACACCTAAAGCCTATATAGTACTACTAGTAGTAGGTACTTTCTTCGCTATAGGTTTCAGCGGTATAAGTCTTATATACTCGTACTCGGTAGGACTCCTACTAGCTACACTAGTACTGGGTTTGAAGAATCTAGTAGAGAAGTATGGAAGAGATCTAGAGAAGACGAAAGTAGAAGTAGACCTAGAGGAGAAAAAAGCAGTAGAGAATAGTATAGTTAGAGTGATAGTACGTGTAGAAGGTGGGGAAGGAGCTGGTTTACTAGAACTAGAAGCTAGCGAGAGAATAGAGCTAGAACCTAGTAGCCCAGTAGTAGTTAACCTAGCAGATGATAATGTAGTATTTAGAGCTAGAGTAGCTATAGGTAGATGGTCGCTAGGGCCTGCGAAACTAACAGTAGGTGATCCTCTAGGATTCTTTCAGTATACTAGAGTACTCGGTGAGAGAGTATGGATCTATGGGTACCCCTCTGTATTGTTCGAATCTTCCCCCAAATCACGTCTAGAGCTATACGGTGTAGAAGAAGTATACTCTAGACTTAGAAGAGGCAGTAGTATAGAGTTCTACGAGATAAGAGAATACATACCTGGAGATGATCCTAGGAGGATAGTATGGACAGCTACAGCGAGAACAGGAAAGTTAATGGTTAGAGATGATCTAGCTGAACTAAGACTGAGATTATTCATTATACTAGACTTATCGCTAGATATGTGGATTGGAGCTATAGGTAGATCCCCCGGAGAACAGGCTTCGAGAGTAGCAGCTAGTATAGGCTACTATATTTCGAGGAAGAGTGGCTTATTAGGATACACTATCTATCGTGGAGGTAGGTGGAGAATCTCCCCTACGAGGTATGCTAGAGAAGCATACTATTCTCTCTACTCCGAGATAGCTTCTTTTAATCCACTAGAAGATTCTATGCCTAGGATAAGACTTGATAAAGCTATTAGTGAGAGCCTAGAATACGCCAAATATAGTACACTCTTAGTACTTACAGGTCCTTCGAGAGATCCCTATAGCTTTGCTACAAGTATAAAACGAGTGGTTGCAAAATTTCCAGGCTATACAATGATACTAGTATTCCCGCCAGCTGGTAGAGGACGTGTTCTAGATAAAGCTAGGAATATCGCTGAAGCTACTGCTACGATACTCAGCAGAGAACTCAGAGGTACTAGTACTTCTACCTACTTCGTCGAGAACATAGACAAGCTACAGAGTATTATAAAAGGTGTTATTAGGCTTGGATACTAGGTATAGAGTAAGTGATCTAGTAGAAGCAGCTCTACTATATCTGCCAGTTGTACTACTACTTACTACATACCAAAGTGTAGAAGTACTCTACTTAATACTAGCATCTATAACTACAACTTATTTATTCTATATCTACAAAGCTAAGTGGTTTAGTTTCATAGTACTACTGTTAGTGAGTGTATACGTACTAGTTGAATATAATAGCTCTATAGGACTAGTACTTCTCACCTATATAGTAGTAGCATCTATAGCTATTCCATATACGCCTATAAGATATCGTAGTTTTAGAGATATTATACCTCTCGTGCTAGTAGCTCTTTATACTATACTATTCCTCTACATACTAGTATTATCAGCTAAGAAGTACTCATCTATTACGATACTATCAGAAATTGTTGAGAATCCTGGAGGACTACTAGTACTATATTCTATAGGTCTAGTATACTCCACTAGCCTAGCTAGTAGAATTTATAGAGAAGAAGTAGAAGTAGAGAGAATACATCTACTAGGTGTATTGTCTAGGTATAGTCCGTGGAGAGTCTTCCACCTCGTAGTATACATTATCAGCTTATACCTAGTATTCAAAGACCCTATCTACCTAATACCAGTACTAGTAGCTTATTCCGTGAAAGTAGTTGTAGAGAGTACTGTAAAAATTGGCGAAAAAAGTATAGTTGTTTTTATCATAGTTTTCTACATAGCTTCTATGATTCTAAGAGCAGCATAGTATTCTAAAAAGAGGTAGTACGAGTAGCTTATTATCCCAGGTAGTAGTTGCCTCATTTTTCTGGGAAAGAGTTAATTAAGAATATATCAACTAGTACTAGCAAAATGGTAAGAAGAAATTCCTGGTGAATAAAGAGCATGGTATTTTCACAGATACAGGGAATAGAATGG
>JALTYD010000013.1 GCA_027046525.1 Pyrodictiaceae archaeon | reverse complement strand
ACATACCACTATCTACTAGCCATGTAGTATTATCAAATCTGATCGCATAAACATTAACACTACCTAGACTCCTTATAGGTAAATCTACTCTTAGCCTAAGAATATCATACAAAATATTAAATCCACCACCTATTCTTCTTCGACAGTCGGTTTATTCGGGATAATACATACAAATTCTAATTCTTCATCACCTACTGTATAATAGTAGTGTAGCTTGTTCGGCGGAATATACACGAAAACACCTTTTTCTAAAACATACCCTCTATCTTCTATCCACAGCATTCCTCTTCCACGTAGCACATAAATCTCGTGTTCCCATGGGTGTTTATGTGGAGGTACTTTAGCCCCAGGCTCCATCCTTATTGTCCTGAGGGCAAAAAGCGGTGCTCCATCCTCTTCGGCTATCAACCATCTTATATATGCTCCTCTTGCCTCTTGTCCATTAGCTGTGATAATTACTTCTTCTTCTACAACACTATAATCACCTACTTTCTCGCCATATGGTCCATATATAATTTTTCCTTTTAAGTCCAATGTCTTCTGTTTATTGTTATTCATACTACATCTAACCCTAGCTTCGAAAAATACACCATATCTATATATTGTTTAACTCGTATTCAACTCTAGCTCACTTGTCAGCTCTCTTGTACTATGTCTTGAAACAGGATTGTTCTATTAACTAGATATAATAAGAAAGTATAGCTGGTCTTATCATGGTGAGGAGGGGTTGGAAGACAAGGCTGAGAAATCTACTTATACTGTGCTGGTATTATCCGCAGTGGCCTTACTTCTTGTAGGAATATTGCTAGGTGCAGCATATATAAGTAGTCAAAAACCAAGCTTAATAACGAGTATAAAAGTAGTAACAACTACAAAGACGATTATGCTTCCTCCTCAAATAGAATCTGGATTTGCTAGTGGCGTTGTAAAGGATAGTAATCAAACAAATGATACTGCTGAATGGATTGGATTTGGATATAAGACAACATGGACAGCAATATTTGATGTAATATTCAAGAAGGCACAGATAATAGGAGGCCTCAAAGGCCCGTACCTCTATGATGTTGTAGCAGAAACTGCACTAAGTGGCCCATCAAGACCATTACCTGTTACTACAACCGTTCTTGCCACGGTTCCTACAGCTACACCTGCTATATCTCAAGTTAGAACAAGTGTACCCACTATCACACCAGAGTATGGGAAAACAACAGTACAAGTGAAAGGAATAGATGAACCAGATATAGTGAAAACAAATGGAACGCATATGGTTATTATTCCAGAAGACAAACCAGTTGTCCAAATATATCGTGTCTTCCCTATCGAGGAAGCTAAACTTGTACACATTGTCAACCTAACAGATATACTATCGAGCTATATCGGTAATGAAACACTAGTAGTCGTAGCAGCTAACAAAACTATGGAGATTTTAGGAGAAGTAAAACATTGGCTCAGAGCTAGGGGTGTATTCTTTACAGATGATGGGATAATTCTATTTGTTGCTGAGAATAGAGAGCCGTATCCTCTACCACCTAGAACATGGGTTATAAAACTATCCCAGAAGCTTGAAATTGAGTGGGTTAAAGGCTTCACTGGGAGCTACTTCGATGCACGGTTATATAATGAAACAATAGTACTAGTAAATTCCCTGCATAGCGCAAGCATTATACCACTAATATACGAAGCTGTAGGAGAGAACATATCTGTACAACTCGCAGAAGATGTTGTAATCGTCGGATATCCTGATGAGGCTACATACATAGCGGTCCTAAACACAGAGAACGGCTCTCACGATGAATTCTCACTACTAGGCGCTCCGCCGAGTACAATCTATATGAGTTCTACCGGGAACCTTTACATAGCCTTACCTGGCTCTCCAGAAGATTTGAGGGGAAACACTAACGTAACTTCAGCTAGTGAAATAGTTAGAGAAATAATATCTAGAAAAATACAGATAAGACGTTCATGGGACTCTTCCACAATTATTAAGATGAAAGTAGTAGAGGGAAATATGACACCATTAATAGAACCAGAAGCGATAACTGTGATAAAGGGCAGGTTTTTCAAACAATGGCAATTAGACGAGTACAAAGGATATCTAAGAATAATAACGCAGAACTGGGAAAAGGGTCGTTTAAGCGTAGATCTATACATACTCGACAGTAATTCTCTAGAAGAAGTTTCTAGGCTAGAAGAAATTGCCATTAACGAAGGCATACATGCTGTTAGATTTGTTGAAGATAGGCTATTTCTTGTAACTTTCAGGCAAGTAGACCCCTTATTCGTCATAGATCTTAGTAATCCTGAAAAACCAGAGATACTCGGGTACCTAAAGGCACCTGGCTTTGACGAATTCTTCCACTACATAGGTAATGATACCTTCATAGGTATAGGCATCGAGGAAGGTAATGTAAGGGTAACTCTCTACAAATTCTACGAGAATAATAAAACAGTATCTCCTCTCTCTAGAGTAGTATTGAAGTACTACCACTGGTCACCTGTTCTCGACCCAAGATGGGGTCATAGAGCATTTATGTATGACTACAACCATGATTATATTCTTGTTCCAGTTGTAAACATGAGAGCTCCAGTAGTCATAGGGAAATATAGACCAGAAGGGATATGGGGTGTAGCAGTTATACATGTTATAGATGCTAAGAAGTTAGACTTTCTAGGAATACTTGAACATGAATTCTCAACTAGATCTACATATATAGGTGATTATATCTATACGATAGCACCTAGAACCTACGCATATCCTATGATAAAGATATTTGATGCAGAAAATCTAGAAGAAATAGCTAGATTACCTGAATTAGAAGAGATACCAATAGAAAAACTCATAACAGAGATAGAAAAGTACAAAGATAAAGTCGTTAGTATTGAGGGTACACTGAAAGGCTGGGACTACATCGAACATCCCATATACAAATTTAATGTTCTCAGACTAGTTATTTCCGACGAGACTGGTCAAGTAGATATACTTATACAGAGAGGCCCTGTAGAGGTAAGTATCGGGAATCGTTACAAAGTAATTGGTATAGCTAGACAATACGAAGATAAAATCTTTATCGAAGCTATCCATGTCTTAGAACTAAGCCAGTCTTAAACCTTTTTTAATCCTTTCTACTTCTTAAGGCATAGATACCATCGAGGTGGGTCAAGTGGTTTATAAATATCCCCAGTCTTCAACTGATGGTGTTGTAATCTCAGAAAACGGAATTGCATCCCTCTTAGGCTCTATGATTCTAAATGAAGGTGGTAATGCTGTAGATGCAGCTGTAGTAACGTCTCTCACGCTAGGCATAACCCTACCCCATCTAGGCGGTCTCGGTGGCGACTTCTTCGCGCTAGTAAAAATAGGTTCAGAGGTTGTTTTCATTGATGGTTCAGGTCCTTCTCCTGCAGATCTCTCTATAGCCTACATGGCAAGGAAAGGATATAAACAGATGCCATCACGCGGCCCACTCACAATAACTGTCCCAGGCATGATAGATTCTCTGTACTCAATGTGGAAAAAATTCGGTAAACTAGAATGGGGCCATCTAGTTGAAGTAGTATCAAAGCTAGCAAAGAAAGGGTTTCCAGCACCTTACTCTCTCGCCACAGCTACGAGGAGAAATCACGATATACTCTCAATGGATCCCGGCTCTGCATATACATTCCTAGGGATTTCGAGACCATATACTCTTGTTAAGTTCGAGGGCGCCTCAAAAGCTCTCAACTTAATAGCTGAAGATCATAGATCATACTATGAAGGAGATATAGCTGAGAAAATATCCAGTTATGTTAGAGAGAGAGGAGGAGTACTAGGAGCAGAAGACTTAGCATCATATAAGGCAAGTATAGTTAATCCATTAAAACTCGAATACGAAAACTGTACTATCTACGAGGGTCCTCCACCTACTCAAGGAGCAACTACACTCTTTATGCTAAAAGTACTTAGTAGTTACTATAGGGAAATACTAGAACAAACCGGACCCAATAGTTATGAACGTGTTGAATTACTAGCTAAACTAGTCCAGCCCGCATACTTATTTAGAGATAGACATATTACTGATCCATCTTTCATGAAAATTGATCCCTATGGTCTACTAGATGATAAATTAGTAGAGGCTACTATGGAAGAGCTAAGTAGGCTTAGAAGCCAGACTATTACTAGTCGACGAGATATAGGAGATACTACCTTCTTTGTAGTCGGTGATAAGAATGGTAATTTAGTTGCTGGTATTCAGAGTTTGTACAATCACTTCGGCTCTGGCTTAACTGAGCCGAACTACCAAATACCATTAAATAATCGTGGTTCTGATTTCTCGCTAGATCATAACCATATAAACAGATTAGAACCTAGAAAAAGAACACTTCATACTCTTTCTGCAATGATTGTAGATTGTAGCGAGAAGGTATATGCAATAGGAACTTCAGGAGGTCATTATCGACCTCAGTTACATTGGTGGTTTTTGACAAATATTCTACACTATTCGATGAGTATTCAAGAAGCTATAGAGTATCCAAGGGTTCTCTTAGATGTACGTAGTAAAATAGCAGTATATGAAGAAGGCATTAGTGTTAGAGAAGACTTTGAAGTAAAATACGGGTATAAACTACAGCAACTAAAATACCCCTCTAGAACTGGCGTGGCCTCAATAATAGAGCTATCTCCTGGTCCTATACTAGTCGGAGGTACCGATATACGAGGCGAAGGAGTATCTATTCCTGCTTATTTAGATCATCCTTTAGAAAGATGAGATTCACACATCTTTATCTTTTTAACAAGATTCTCTAAAACTCTTAGACTCATCCCCCATATTATATTTCCATACCAATCTTTGAATGCCTCAACCATAGTACCTCTGTATGGATGTCTGACGTAAAGTTTTCTAATTAGGATAGGTAGCTGGACAAAAATTATTCTTTCAACTTCTCGGCTTCTTGGTTTTAGGCTTCGAATATCGCCTCTTGTGAGAATAGAAACAACAGGTACCACGATCATAGATGGTATACTCTTTGGTGAAACCGGCTCAAGAAAGCCTAGAATCTCATACTGCTTATTTGCTAGTCCTATTTCTTCCCAGGTCTCTCTTACTATAGTATCAATGGGTGTTTCGCTAGGCTTTGTTCTTCCACCAGGAAATGCTATATCTCCTGACCATGGATCTCTTGGATTAATACTGCGCTGTATCATTATAACATGTAAACCATAGTGGTTAAATAGTATCAAATTAATAGCAGCTGCAAAACTATCTGGGTAACTAGTCATTAATAACCCTTTTATACACTCAATTAGCTCTTTCTTATCTCTAATCATATCTACAACCTTGTTACAAAGTTCTCTGTGTGTGATGTCAATCATGGTATTTATTTCTACTAGTCATGTATATATAATTAACATTACTACTTGCATCTTCTGTGTTTTTAAAGGAATCACAAAATCTAATTGAGCCTTTTAGTTAAATTATGCTTATCTATCGAATTAATAATTTGGTACGGGCTAGTATGAGCGAAGATATACTAGAAGATATATTTGCTAAGGCTGTAAAAGCCAGGATCTTCAAGAAACGTGATATATTGAGTCCAGACTATGTGCCAGAGAGGCTACCCCATAGGGAGAATGAAATACGTAAAGTTGGAAGTGTACTAGCTCAGGCTCTCAAAGGTAATAAGCCAAACAACCTATTTATCTACGGCTTGACAGGCACTGGTAAAACAGCTGTTACACTATATGTACTACGTAGACTAAAAACAAAAGCTCTAGAGCTAGGCCTACGAGTAAACTATGTCTATGTAAATACTAGGCAGAGAGATACACCCTACAAAGTGTTATCTGATATAGCTTCATCTATAGGACTTAGAATACCATTTACTGGACTCTCTACAGCAGAAGTATATGTAAGACTCGTAAAAGCTCTTTCTAGAGAAAGAGGAGTTCTAATAGTTGTACTAGACGAGATAGACTGGCTAGTAAGAAAGAGAGGAGACGATATACTTTATAGATTAACTAGGATAGGCAATGAACTTCCAGGAGACTCGATGAAAGTCTCTATAATAGGCATAACTAACGATATTAGATTTGTAGAAATGCTCGATGCGAGAGTGAGAAGTAGTTTAGGTGAGGAAGAAATAGTGTTTCCACCATATAATGCTGAACAATTAAATGATATACTAAGTGAACGTGCGAGAGAAGCTTTTTACCCTGAGGCTATAAAAAGGGGAGTCATATCTTACTGTGCAGCACTAGCTGCTAGAGAACACGGAGATGCCCGCCGTGCACTCGACTTACTTAGAGTTGCTGGTGAAATAGCTGAACGTGAAGGATCAAGCTATGTAGATGTTGAACATGTTAAAAAAGCATGGATACAAATAGAAAGAAATAGAGCAAAAGAAATAGTTTCTTCTCTTCCTCTCCATGCAAGACTTGTTTTAAAAGCTATTCTTGAAGCGACAAAAGACAAACCATATACTACGACAGGTGAGCTCTACGAAGTCTATACGAATTTAGCAAAAAAGATTGGTATAGAAGTTGTTACGCAACGGAGAATAAGCGATATATTAAGCGAGCTAGATATGCTAGGGATTATTTCTGCACAGATAATAAGTAGAGGAAGATATGGTAAAACACGTATCATTAAACTATCAGTCGACGAGACAACTGTAGTTTCAGCGCTAGAAGAAGTATCAAGAGAGAAGCAGCAAAATTTCTACCATCCAAATAATTAGGCGGGCCGGCCGGGATTTGAACCCGGGACCTACGGGTTAAAAGCCCGCCGCTCTCCCTGGCTGAGCTACCGGCCCCTCACCGAGATGATTATCTCAATATAATATAGGGTATATTAATAGTTACTCAGTATTACAAGCTATATAGGATAGTTTTACTACTATGAGGACTAGGCTTAGATTATTATAC
>JALTYD010000012.1 GCA_027046525.1 Pyrodictiaceae archaeon | reverse complement strand
GGCTTATACACGGCTGTACAGTATGGTAGAAGATAGATATAGAGATATAGAGGAAATCTTAGAGAGCAGAATCCTCTGGTCAGTTATAGGTATAGCTAGTCTAGCTTCTCTACTCTTGATGTTTAGATACGAATCTATTATCTACCAGTATATACTCTATGGTATAGGTTTCTACCTACTAGCTAGATTCTATTTCTTCATAAAGTACAAGGCTCTATTTACACCTGATATATTAATGGCTACTGTAGCACTTGTATCATCTTATACAGGTTATTATAGAGAAGGCTTTATTGTAATGATTCTATACTCAATAGCAGAAATAGTAGAAGAAGTAGCAGAAGAGATAGCTATTAGGAGACTAACAGCAACTAGCAAGATTGTACCAGATAGAGTCCTCGTAGTTAGAGATGAAGGAGTAGTAGAAGTAGAAACTGAGAAGATAGAGCCTGGATGGATACTAATGATCCGTAGAGGTGAAGCAGTACCAGTCGATGGTATATTGCTAGAACCTGGAGTATTTGATACAAGATATATCACTGGTGAGCCTATTCCACGGAGCTTCGAGAAAGGAGAACCTGTAGCTAGTGGATACATCAATGCTGGAGATGCTGTGAAAGTATATGCTACTAAGAAAGCTGAAGAATCTACATTGCAGCTCGTAATAAGCTATAGTAGGAAGATAGTTGAAGCAAAGAGTAGTATACAGAGACTTATTGAGCGAATGATGCCCTATCTAACAGTCTTAGTCATTGCTTCTTCTATCATAGCTTATACTAGCTATAGTATAAGAGGGCTAGTCTCAGTACTAATAGCTGGTTGTCCAAGTGCATACCTGTTATCAAGCTCGGTGTCTGTCCTAGCAAGTGTTGCTATTGCAGCTAGACGTGGTATTGTTATAAAAGAGAGTAAATATCTTGAGAGAGCCAATAAAGTGAGAGTAGTTGTATTCGACAAAACAGGGACACTCACACTAGGCTCACCACAGCTTGTAGAAATAAGAGCTCCAGCAGGCTATAGGGAAGAAGAAGTTCTAAGACTAGCTGCATCTACTGCATCAGCAAGTGTGCATCCACTCAGCAGAGCTATTGTTAGGGAAGCAGAAAAACGTAGACTCAAAATACCTATTCCACGTAGAATAAGAGATATTCCAGGCAAGGGTGTTGAAGCATATGTCGATGGCGTACGTGTAAAAATAGGCTCAAAGAGTTTCGTGGGATACAATGAGCTAGAAGTTAGCTGTAATGGAGCAACTGTATATGTAGGAGTAGATGGTAGTGTAGGTTATCTGTGCTTCAAGGATGTTGTTGAATCAGGTGCAAGAAAGATAGTAGATATGCTCAAGAGTAGTGGTATGAAAGTCATTATAGCAAGTGGCGATAAAAAGAGTAATGTCGAAGAAGTAGCTCGTGAGCTAGGAGTTGATGAATACTACTACGAGTTATCGCCTCAGAAAAAGCTAGAACTCATAGAGAATCTTAGAGAGAAGTATGGTTATGTAGCTATGGTAGGTGATGGAGTTAATGATCTAGAAGCACTAGCATCTGCAGATATCGGTATAGCTGTAGGAGATCTCGATCTCGTGATAGAGACAGCAGATGTAGTAGTTAATAGAATAGAGAGAGTAGTAGATGTATTTAGATCTAGCAAAGCATACATACTAGCTCTCCTCGCTGCTTTCTCGATAGCTTCAATAATCAAAATAGTTGCTATCATAGGAGGCTTCTCTGGAGTAATGCCTCTATGGCTAGTAGTACTCTTAGGTGATGATGGAGCGACTCTAGCATCTCTAGCTGTATCAACTAGTGTACTAACGTATGGTATTAGTAGATTCTACTAGGAGTCATATTTTATGTAGTTAGTTTTTATGATATACATTGTGGAGCTATAGTGATGATCAATGTATGAGTACTAGTAGAGGGATAGTAGTTGAGTATTAAGTCTATTAGTATAGCTATAGTATTATCTACGTACTTATTAGTACTAGTTTCTACTACAGTTTTTGCTGTCTCCCCAGATGAAGATAATCTAGAGTTCTACCTCTATGGTACTACTTGGTGTCCACACTGTAAGAAAATGATAGAATTCATCAAAGAAGAGTACGGCGAGAATAGCCTAGTATTCATAGATATCGAAGAAGCAGAAAATACAGCTAATTATGAGAAGACACTAGCAGCTCTTGGATTAAAGACACCAGTTATACCTATAACAGTCATAGTATACAATAATACTGTTAAAGGAATACTCGTAGGAGAGATTACATCTAGAGAAATTGTAAGAGAAGTCATAGAGTATACTGGCGAGGGACTCCCAGTCTATGTTGGAGAAACTCTAGCAGGAAGTCTTAGTGGTAGTAGAGCAGAAGCTCTGAGAGAAGCACTAGCATCTTATCTACCTCTACCAACTACTCCAGCTCCTGAGCAGAAACAAGTAGATCAGGAGGGCGAAGATAGAGACTTAGTATTCTATATGGTTAGTCTAGCAGTAGCTGATTCTATCAATCCTTGTGTTCTTACACTAATGGTTCTACTACTTATGTCGCTCGTCCTAATCGGTGGAGTAAGAATAGCGAGACTATCAGCACTATCTTTCATACTAGCAGTATTTATTGCCTATCTAGCTCTAGGTCTAGGACTCATACATGTACTCGATGTACTACCTAAGTGGGTTGCTCCACTCCTCGCAGTAGTATTTGGTTTTCTAATGATGTTCAACCTGCTTGAAAAACCGATACTAGCTTTCATAGCTAGGAGGAGCGGATTTACTAATATAGAGGAATGTCCAGCTTGTATAGAGTATGAAGAGAGAGTTAAACCTAGACTCGAGAAAGCATCTAGACCTATCCTCTGGGCTTTTATCCTAGGATTATTTGTATCTTTTACACTCCTACCATGTAGTGCTGGACCATATATTGTATTCAATACATTAATTGCTGGAAAACCTCTAGGTAAAGCTCTTCAGTACCTTGTAGCATATAATGCAATATTCGTTCTACCTATGGTGCTAGTAGCTCTAGCTACAACTACATTTATGTCTATCGAGAAAGTACAGCATACTATCAAGACACACGAGTCTAAGCTTAGGATAGCTGGAGGACTACTACTAATAATAGTTGGAATACTACTAGCATTCTACACTTAGTTGTAGTTCTAGGTTTTTATACTAGTAATTACTACATATTATCGTTCAAGGATAATCTATGAGTAGAGATATCTTCTCTACTGTCTTCGAAAAACACAGATCTATACGTAGATATAAACAAGTAGACATACCAGAGGAGGATCTAAGTAAAATAATAGAAGCTGGTCGTAGAGCACCTACAGATGCTTCTCTACACTTATGGACAGTTATACGTATTGTAGATAGAAGTAAACGTAGAAAGATAGCTAGTTTGATAAACCAAGAACATGTATATCAAGCTTCAGAATTCCTAGTATTTATAGCTGATCTATATAGGCTAGAGAAGCTACTAGAGTATAGAGGAGAAGAACTAGGAGACGTAGATTTTGCACTCCTCTTATTTGCTGCTGTTGATGCTGCGCTTGCTGCAGAGAATATGGCTGTCATGGCTGAAGCACTAGGTTATGGGACATGCTTTATAGGAGGTATACAGAATATACCGAGAGAAATTATAGAGATACTAGAACTACCACCTAAGACATACCCACTCTTTGGATTAACAATAGGTGTACCAGACGAAGATCCTCCTAGGAGACCTAGGCTTCCTACTAGTATGCTTGTACACATAGATAGATACAGAGACTACATGAGAGACGAATTAGATGAAGCATTTAGAGTAATGGCGCCTATAACTAGGAGTAGAGACTGGCTAAGAATAGTAAAAAGATATGCTGGTAGAGGAGGCTACTTCGAAGATAGGAATAAGAAGATAAGAGAAGTTCTCCGAGAACAATACTTTAACATATAAACTAGTAGACTAGATAGCACTAGTAGCTATAGCGTCATTGAGAAGTTCTTCCAAGTATTCCGCCTAGCTTCCACAGAGCTTTTGCAGCTCTTACAGCTCTCTCAGGAGTAGGATAAGCTGGTATTCCTCTAGACTCTATAACTCTACGGAATGCTTCAGCTAAGTAGCCACCTATAGATACAGCTAAGACTGGGATTTTGTACTCACGGTATATCTTTGCTAGATAGTCTGCTATTCTACCACTCATACCAGGTGGATGTGGTGGTGTTATAGCAAGTACGATATCTACTAGATCTTCAGCTACTACTATCTCTATTACTTCTAGGTATTGATCTTCAGCTACACTCGCTGTCAAATCTATAGGATTGTATACTGCAGCATATGGTGGAAGAATAGATCTAAGCTTCTGAGCTATAGTATCTGGTAGTCTTACTACATCTAAACCTTCTCTAGAAGAATAATCTGTTGCTAAGACACCTGCACCACCAGCATTTGTGACTATTAGGATCCTATTCCCTCTCGAAGAGCCGAGCATAGTATATGCTTTTGCTATATCAAACATCTCCTCCATAGTATCTACTTCGTATGCACCAGACTGTAGTAGTGCAGCTCTGTACAACTCATAGCCTCCAGAGAGAGCAGCTGTATGGCTTAGCGCAGCTCTAGCACCAGCTGGTGTTCTCCCACCTTTCAGTACTATTAGGGGTTTTCCTCGAGAAACTAGCTTCTTAGCTGCTTCGATAAATGCTCTTCCTCTCCTCCTCCTGAGACCCTCCATGTACAAGAGGACGATTTTTGTCTCGTTATCATCTGCAAAATATTCTAGAATGTCTACTTCATCTACATCTAGCTTATTACCATAACTTACTGCTTTTGCGAGACCAATACTCTGCTGGTTCATCCACTCCATCCACATCGACAGTAGTGCTCCACTCTGAGAAGCAATAGATACATAGCCTCTACTAGGTCTTGATAATCTCCTCTCGGGGAGGAAGAAAGTATCTACACCAGAAGATGTATCAATAACCCCCATACAGTTTGGACCAATAACTCTCATGCTATACTCTCTAGCTATACTATATAGCTTTTCTTCAAGTTCTACGCCTTCACCACCTACTTCTGCAAATCCACCACTCAGTACAATTAAGCCTCTAGCTCCCTTCTCACCAGCTTCTTCTGCGACACTAATAACATATCTAGCAGGAATCGCTAAGACTACAACATCTATATCTCCTTGTATATCTCTTATACTAGGATAACACTTTATCCCCTGGACTTCTCTATACCTTGGATTAACAGGATATATTTCTCCTCTAAAACTCTTCCTAAGCTGCTCAACTACAACATAGCCAGGAGTATCAGGTTTGTTACTTGCACCAACAACAGCAATAGATCTAGGCCTGAAGAAGAACTCTATATCAGCACTACTAGCTTTTCCCACTCTAGAACCCTAGCCTATACTAGGAGTCAGGGGTATCAAAAATTAGTCTTAGTAGTATGGGCCTAGTAGCCATTCATTACCAATATATACTTCTCTAATACCATTCTTCCTAGCAATACTTACTGCTCTATCCATATGACGTCTACTTGTTGGAGGGAGATCGCGCATCAAGTGTTCACCATGGAACGCTAGGAAGACGACTGGTATATCTACATTGTACTTATCTATTAATGTACTAATATAGCTTGTAATACCATCTACTTCTACATCATCTACATAGCCTGGTACTAGTAGTATACTTATAACAAGTAGAGGTACTTCTGGCCTCTCTCTCGCCATAGAAGCAACTATGTCAGAGTTCACACGGAGTCTCTCTTGTGCTTTACTACCATCGACACCTGTGAGTGCTTCGTATACAGAGGGTGTCCACGCTTTCCAGTCAATTTTTACAATACCGCCGCTCTCGAGGCTAAGTCTAGCCATCTGCTTCATAATAGATGGATTTACTAAGCCATCAGTCTCCCAGCAGATACGCTTGGGTAGATTACCTTTCTCTCTAGCTTTCTCTAGTATACGTCTAGAGAGAGAAACCAGTATAGGAGAGTGTGGAGTAGGATCTCCCCCGAAATAACACACACAAGATACATCTAGCGCTAGAGCTTTCTCTACGAGATTCTCTGGTAGCCACCGATACATGATACCTGGTTTCCAGTCAGAAATTTCTGTCTTATGCTGCCAGTTCTGGCAAAAAGCACAATCTAGTGGACATCCAAGCATAAATACTGCTAGATTAGAATAGCCATATTCTACTCCTCTAGTAAAAGTATACTCTGGGTATCCTCTAGATGTATTAGCTGGGCATAAATGGCCTGCAACACAATTCGTAGGATGAGGATCAAGATATGCATACATAGCGAGAACTCCATGACCTGTTAGAGGCTCTAGTCTACCACTACGGTTAACCCATATCCCACAATACCCTCTAGCATTGCTAGGTATTATACACTCATTGATACATATCCTACAGGGGAGGCCTGGGCCTCTAGGTTTTTCAGATGGTAGTCCTAGTTTCTTCCTCCAAGAACGTCTCTTTTCTCTCACTACTAGTAGAGAATCTGATGGTCTTCGACGTAGACACTCTAAGCAGACAGATAATGAATCTGCTATAAGTCTACTACTCCTACCACATATAGTACAACGACTCATACTCTACATATACACCCATGTAGTAGTTAGCACTACTCTACACCTATTAGCTTGGCTCTACAGAGCCACTAGCAGAGAGCTATTTTAGGGAAATAACATAAATCGCTACTTAGCAGTAATGGTTACTGGGAGATGGAGACTAAAGAGTGGTATATTGCAGAAAACAGCCGAGAAGAAGTGTATAGTAGAGAAATTTTTTGAAAAAATAAAACCTAGTGTACTAAGTATAAACATTAACATCTCTTATTCGAATAAAACATCAGTAGAAGCTACGAGAATTAGGAGAGCACCACTACTCAGTACAACACTATTCGTAAAACTCGTACTAAAACAAGGAGATAGACAGATATTCCCTAGAAGAGAACTTCTAAGACATCTATGCTGTACAGAGAT
>JALTYD010000011.1 GCA_027046525.1 Pyrodictiaceae archaeon | reverse complement strand
ATATCTTAGTGTTGGTATACGTTTCGGTATTTTTATACCCTCTGTTCTTAGTAGTTTCTCGATAGCTTCTCGTATCACTTCACTTCTTGTAAGATTTTTCTCGCGTGCATATCGATCAAGTACCAGTAGAAGTTCGTCATCTATTTTGAAAGTAACTATTCTCTGCATGTTAGATCCCATAATGTAGTAATACCTAGAAGGATGTAATAGGCCTCAATGGATTAGATATCCATAGAGGGGGTATTCCGAAACTAAAAGTATTGAGATTGTTAGATTTGGTGCGGGGGGTGGGATTTGAACCCACGCAGGCCTACGCCAACGGGTCCTAAGCCCGTCCCCTTTGACCTGGCTCGGGCACCCCCGCGCCTAAATCCTATAGTCCCTATATGCTAGTTATTGATAAGAGGTTTTTGAAGATTAGTGGCGCCGGGGGCGGGATTTGAACCCGCGCGCCCCTTATGGGGCAGTGGGTCTCCCGCGTCTAGAGCCGGAAAGAGTCTCGAGCCCACCGCCTTGGACCGCTCGGCCACCCCGGCACTATTTACCTCCTAGAAATTCTAGATTATTTATATGTGTATAATATCCTATTCTTCTCCCTGTCTGGTAATGCTATAACTGGAGTACAGCTTTATTCGTGTCTGTAGCATAGTCTTTAATCCTTGAAAGTACTTCTCTAATAGGTTTTGGTATACTAAACATCCACTGGTGTGTATATCCATCATAGAATTTTAGTTCAGCACATATCCTAGTAGATATTAATTGTTCTATTTTGGTAGCATCTAGTTCTGCTGGATTATATTTATCAGATCCTGCTACAAATCCCCAAAGACCGTTATAGCTTCGTACATACGTTATATAACTTGATACTTTTCTAAATACTCGAGCAACAGTATTTCTAATTATTGCATGAACCCTAGGATGAAGAGAAGGAGATACAGCTTGTGTAACAATGATACCATTTTCTGCTAGGGTATTTTTTAGTGCTCTATAGAACTCCTCAGTGTAGAGAGCTGTTGCAGGCCCACCCTCGATAGGATCTACAACATCTACTATAGCTACATCGAATACACCGCTGATAGACTCTACGAATTTTCTACCATCAGATATGATAAGCTCAAGACGTGGATCATAAAAAGATCCTTGGTGAAGTTCACTAAGAGATTCCCTACATGTATGTACTACTTCGTAGTCTAGATCAACCATTACTACTTCTTTAACACTACAATGTTTGAAAACTTCCCTAATAGTAGCACCTTCTCCTCCACCAATTACTAGAACTCTACGAGGATTAGGATGAGAAAGCATAACAGGGTGAACAAGTGCTTCGTGATACCAGTATTCATCGCTAGTACTAGACTGAACTTTACCATCAAGAATAAGAGATTTTCCTAAGCCATACAGTTCTGCGATTAAATACTCTTGGTACTCAGATCTAGAAGAAGCATATACTTTTTCTACAGACCTAATAACACCTTCACCAGCCGATATCCATTCAACAATAAACTTCCAAGGTAGAGTCATAACCCTCACCAACAAACTACAACTAGTTTCTATCCACTAATAGACCTATAGATCATTGATAAATAGTATACTACCACGATAAAACTAAGACATATTATCCAGCTAATAGAGCAATAAATAACTACAACAATATCACACTTAGAAACCATAGTATATTTCTCGACTACTAGCTGAACACTATATTTGTTGAGAGAGTTAGTGGGCCCGCGGGGACTTGAACCCCGGACCTCCGCCGTGTGAGGGCGGCGTCCTAACCAGGCTAGACGACGGGCCCTGGTGTTAGTTTCCCAGTTTTTAGTTTATTGTAGTTTGTTTATTGGAAGAATAAGTCTTTCGTCTATTATGTTGTGTTAGGAGTAGTTGTTGATATCAACATTGTACTTCTATAGTAGCAGTTGGTGGTTCTATTGTTGCTTTTGCGTAGCAGTTGTCGTGTATACTTTCTATAATCTCGGTAGGTATGCCTTCGGCTAGTGGTATTTGTGCTAAGATAGCACCAGCTATTAGCATTGGTTCTGCCTTTGTGACTATTATTGCTAGTGGTGCTTTTTGTTTTCTAGCAAGACCATATAGTATGTAGGGAGCTACAGTACTTCCTCTTGTTTGTTTTAAGACAAGTATATGATTTGCTAGATATCTCCCATCTGGTAGTTGTCCTGTATTTTTGTCTACTTCTCCATAGAATGAGAGTGGTTCCCGATAGACAACTAGTTTTGCTCTAACTACTCCTTCTACAATACCATGTAGTTTTAGAACATATATGTCCATTAGTTATCTACCATAATGTTTTATGAATTCGTCTAATGTAGTTATAGCTACTCTAACTCTATGTCTCCTAGGTAGGTAGAATGCTGTTTTGAGAGAATCTGTTGCTACAGCATTTACTAGGTCTCTTAGTCTACTTACTACGAGACAGCTACCAGGGAGTACTTGTATGTTTTTTTCTACTAGGATTTTAGTTAATTTCTTTAATTTTCTACCTAGAGTACCTGGTACTGCTATCCATATAGGCTTGGTTAGTCTATTTATGTGTAGTATTTGTAGTTTCTCTATGAGGTTTAAGAGATCTGAGAATGTTTTATGAGGACAGCCTGTAAAGAATATGTCTACTTCGTCTATTGTTGCTGTTGATACTTCATCTAATACTTGTTTAATTTCAGTATCATCGACTACTATCTTATCCATGTAGTCGAAGTCTAGATCTCTCCCTACGGTGTTATTCTTTGTCTTTGTTAAAATAATGTTGCCTGTAGATGCTGCTGCAGCTGCATAGTCAATTATACTTCTTTTTGTTGGAAAATGTATATCTATGAAGGGGATGGCGTCTCCGAGAGTTTTACCTATGTAGTAGCCTAGTAATCCTGAATATGGTTCATAGAGTTTATACGAAGCTTTGTACTTCACTAGGATGTTTGGTTTTCTATTTTCTTCCAGGTGGAGACCCCAGTAGTATGTTTTGCCTACGAGTGCCGAAGCAAGTGCTAGTGGTCCGCCTTCTTTATTTGTATACGCATTATATAGTGTATTTGCTACTGCTACAGCACTCGATTCCCCCCATGCTAGGTGTTCGTAGGGTTTAGGTTCTCGTATTTCGTATGGTGTACAGGTGTAGCTTTCCTTGAAACCCATTAATTTTAGATATTTTAGTATCTCTAGCTGCTTCTTTACGTATTCTTTATCAGTATTAAGAGGGGATTCTATGCCTATAGATATCCCGGCTGGGTTAAAAGTTGAGAATACAGAAGTTCTTCCTCCTTTTTCCCAGAAATCTCTGATTAGTTGAAGACCTTCATCTCCAATATTATCGTAAGAAATACCACTAATATGTGCATGTACAATATCAATGAGTTTTTGTGCTCCTAAAGCTTCTCCTACTCTCACTATTAATTTTAGAGCAAGTTGCTTAGCTTCTCCCTCTTCTCCCGACAATATTTTTTCTTCATCTTTTGAAAGATACATACTTTACACTACCCCATTGTCGGTTTACGATACTTATATCTATCCTTTATCGGCATAGTGGCATCTACTACTATTTTCCATGTTAATCCTTCTTTGCTACTAGGATCGAGAGTAGAACCACGAGCATATGGAATTACTACAAGCCCTCTATCTGCTTGAAACCTTGTAGCTATAGCCCACTCTACTTCGCCTATATTATCAGGGTCTATATCAGAATCAACCACTACTACATGTTTAAGACTTGGATGTGCTGATAGTGCTGCTAGAGCTGCTGTTTTTCCATCACCATCATGTTGTTTCTCTATAGAGATAATAGCATGAAGCCACATACCACTACTTAGTGTGAGTCTCACTTTTCTTATAGTAGGTATGACGGACTTTACACTCCTATATATCTGGGCTTCGCGTGGAAACCCCATTAAGAGTTTATGTTCTGTTCCGCCTGGAAGAATTACATGAATTAGAGGTTCGTATCTCTTATTTACATATATTGAATCTATTTTTAGTACTGGTTCTTCTCTTTCAGCATCATATAAATCTAATAGATCAGTAAATGGGCCTTCACGCGCTCTCTCAGGCCCTAGTACTCCTTCAATAATCATTGATGAACCACATGGTACTGGGAGATTATAGACTGGTGTTTTACAGATATTTAGCCCTCCTAGAAAACCCGCTGCTAGTTTCAACTCGAAGACGCCAAAAGGTGGACTTAACGATGAGAAGAGCTCTATTACTGGATCAACCCCTATAATTACTGCAACTGGTATTCCTCCCCTAGCTTCAGACATTAATTTATATAGATGTCGAGGTACGACTCTTACAGCTATATACTTCTTGTTCTTGTTAACCATCATCCTATGTATAGATGCATTACATTTATCACTAAGACAGGCAATGAATATAGAAGATGTTACATATAGTCCTCCGTCATCTTTGTAAAACTTTAGAGCTGGTATATTTTCTATGCGTGGTTCTATCTGTCTAAAATAGTCATTGAAGCTTCTATAGTTAAACTCACCTTCTATAGGAGTAGTAATTCTTTCATAAGCTACTTCTTCGCTACCACTACCTAGAATTGATATCAAATAATCACGTCTCGGAAAAATGTTTGATATAAATCTCCAAGTATATCCTTTTACTTTGAAGAGTACTGGTGAGACACCATCATATTTCTTGATAATACTAGCTGCCTCATATACAGGACTAAATTCTTGGTCTAATTCTACTATTTCGTGTTTGACTAGTCGTATATAGTTCTCAAGAGAACCATCTATATTATACATCTCGTGTATCTCCCTATCTCCTCTAAGTTTTCGCCTAATCTAATGTTACCGAAAATAATACCATCTACTGGTCCTTTATAGCTTGTGAGTATTGTTATTATTTTATTTTTGAGATCAATATCTTTCAATAAGCCTATTGCTTTCTCTTCACTACCTGATATTAGTCCTACGATTATCCCTCTTGCTTCCTCCTTGGATAGAATAATTGTTTTAAGCCCAAAGATTTCTTCAATTTTACGTGTATCGATACGTTGAGGAGTAGATGAGAGCAGTATATAGAGGATATCTTGGTGTATACCAGCAAGTTCTACATTGCTTCTAAGTATCGTTGATAGCTTAGTTAACTGATCTTCACTTAGCAGATTACTACTTAGTACACAACTCCCTTGTATTGACAGTTTGTCGAGTGAGAATTTTCTTTCATACATCGGGCTCAGATGTTTTAAATAAGCTTCTTTTCTTAGGATTTTTCTCTCAGCTCTATTACGTGTTCTCTTATCACGTGGTGATGGTAGAAAGAGAGTACCACATTTCAAGTACCCTAGATTTTTACTAATTATCCCATATAGCTTATTGTCATCAAGTACAATAGCAGCATCACAGTTTGTCAGCCTTGCAATATCGATCTTATAGCTTACTGCACTATAGGAGTCCACCCATCCATCAGTATCAATAACGACTATATCTATTCCCACATCATGTATAGCTTTATTTAAGAGATCTACAATAGCACCAACAATCTTATATTCAAACTTACTAGGAGTTATAGAGCCAATAAATCTTATCCATGAGGCACTTAGCTCTCTTAGCCATAGTATGGGCTTATCGACTATACCCATAGATACTGTAGCAGGTGGACCTATATCTGCTTGACCAACATCTGCATCTATTATAGCTACTGAGAAACCTCTTAGTAATGCACGGTTAGCTATTAATGCTGCTAGACTAGACTTGCCGCTCTCAGTAGATCCTATCACTATAAACTTCCTACACTGGTTTGAGAGTAATTTATCGATACTATAAACCCATTTCTCTAGAGGCTCTTCATTACTTCTTGGAGTTTTTACTAGAGAGCCTGGTTCTAAGTATAAATGTAACAATGTATCAGTAAGTGCTTTTACACCATAACTCCTATATCTAGATATAGCTATTTCGTCTCCCGTATTGAATAAAGCACCAAGGATTAGTATCTGTCCATACTTTACAGATATCTTTAGGGGTCCTTGAACATGAATTACTTGGCCTGCTACTAGTCTAGTCTCTATAATCATTGCTCTTACCCTCTACCAAGATTTGTCAGATATGGTCTGCTCCAAGTAGGGATCGGAGAGAGATATTTACAGCAGCTATAAAGTCTCTCTGTCCTTTGATATACTCTATACCTTTAATCCCAATAATATCTTCATAATTTGTTTTATACTCGTTAACTATGATAGCATGTAAGTTGCATTTTGCTCTGTTCTTTACATTACTGATTATTTCCAAGAGTTTATTCGAGCCAGGTCCTTCTCCTACACCAATTATAATCTTAGTCCTACTTGTAGAGGATAAATTACAGAGATCCAGTAAGAGCTTACTAATGCCACTCCAGCTGGCTATACCCCAGTCGATGAGAAGACTATATGCAATAATAGTATAGACTAGTCTAGAACCAGGATCTATTCCTATGACAACTTCATCGACATCATTTACTAGCTTGGCTAGCAGGTTGAATGCAAAAACTACTCTACTAACTCCTGGTTTTAGTACAATAAGAGGCTTTGTCTCTATCTTACAATGCTTCTTACACATATCGATATATTCTTCATCGACTACAAGGAAACCACTAGCGCAACAATCTCTAGAATGAGCTGGTAACAAAATTTCTACATCGAAATATTTACAAATTCTTTTAGCTACTTCTATCAAGTCTTTTCTTCGCGTTACTACTATTAGTGTTTTATTTTTAGATGTCATTACTCTATCTAGTTCCCGGGTATATATCGTTGATAAGGTGATTATGTGGTTATCTGTAATAAATTTCTTAGATTAGTAAGTTGGCCTACTGTGCTACTACTCTACGGACCATCAGCTTCAGGTAAAACTACTCTCGCGCTAGAATTCCTCAAGCAGTTCTGCAATATTAGATCATGTCTTTATGTAACATATGAGCCAATAAATGTAGAGAGAATGACATCTATGAATATAAAGATGGAGAATATAAATGTATAT
>JALTYD010000010.1 GCA_027046525.1 Pyrodictiaceae archaeon | reverse complement strand
TTATATAATTATATAATGTAACGTCACTAATGTTATTATTTAATATTCTATTATTAAGATATCATAGAGTACTATAGTACTGTCTATGCTGATAATATCTACGTTGCAGATAATTTATACGATAACTTAATGACGTAAGAATCCCCAACTTCTGATACAGTATATCCTGCACCTTCTGCAACTCCTCTAATGAATTCTCTAATGACAAGATTTTCACCACTAGTATACCCGAAGAGTACGAGTCTAGAGTATTCTGCTGCTCCTATTCCAGTCCGTTCTACTAATAGAGAAAGAACTTCGCCTACATCTAGACCAAGACCTCTGAGCGCTAATCCTATTTTCTTTCCTTCACTATATGCTTTGTTATAATCACTGCAGATTAGCTCTACTGGCGTAGGGATAGAACGTAGTCTTGAGAATGCTTCGTAGATAAGAGCTCTTGTTAGTAATCTAGGTGCATAGTACCCTCTATCTTCTGCTTCTTTTGCAGCATTAATAAGACTCCGTAGATAGGAAGCTATGCTTAATCCATGTCTCTTTGCTAATTTCTCTAGTATTTCAGCATATTCATTATCTATCATTATGCTTCTACGTTTCCCACTCATTTAAGACACCTCTATCCCTAGTGTACCTAGTGTACAAGCTTATTTTTGCGAAAAAAGTACAAGAACTAAACCTGGTTCATCTTTTAGTTCAATAATCTTATAACCTATACCTTCAACTATGGATACTAATATAGTTGCTACGTACTGTCTAAGCTTGCTCCCAGAGAGTAGAGGAGATGCAGCTACTATTCTTCCATTAGAGTCTTCGTTTGTTATTATATCTAGTGCTAGAGATGGAAACCATGCTCTAACAAGTCCTATGAGGCCATCGCGTGGATTTACACCTCTAGCACGTACTGATGCAGCTACTAGTCTTGCTAGAGAAGAGGACTCAGAGACAAATTTATCAAAAAGACTATCATTAGTTGTCTCTAGTATTCCGCCGAGACTACTCAGAGGTGCTGGAGATGCACCTAGTCTAAAGATGTCAGCCATTATTGTCGAACTAGCTAATATAGATGCTACATCATCTCTACTCCTTAGTACTCGGAGTGCATGTGACAATATACTCTCTACGAGTTCGGGCAGGGTCATTCCAGTGCGTCTTGCTATTATTGATAATTCTTCTATTGTATCCTCGGATATTGGTACTAGCCTCCTACCCCTAGGCAAATTCCCCATCTCATTGACTAGCTATCGAGTTTATTAGGCTCTATTTAACTGGTTGTCTCAGTTACCTACATAAAAGATTAACGAGTACCCCTATACTCTACATATCATCTGAATATTTATAATTACTGTATATACACATGCAGGCATATATCCCTTAAACCCCCCGCTACTACTAAACCATGATACGGCTATAGGTAGTTCGAGGAATAGGGTGAAAATTCGTGAGAACTAAACCAATTCTAAACTCTATATTACTCCTAGTAGTACTAGCTTCACTAATAGCCCCAATGATAGTACCACTAGAAGCAGAAGCACAAGGAGTACCATACATAAAAACAAGTAGAGATCCCGACAGACTAATATCACGTGGAGCTAATGTCACAGTATATATATACCACCCTAATGCTACAGCCCCTAGCATTGATGTAACCGTAACAGTGGCTGGAACACCTAATACTGTCACATTCTACAGGAATATAACAAGTGGAGAGTATGTAGGTGTATTTGAAGTTACACCTGCTGGTACAGTTGTATATCACAGATATAATGCTACAACTAATGCATTCCAGGAAGAGGGACCATTAGCTGGGCAGTTTACAGCACATGGACAAAGACTTATCATTGAAACAACTATAGATGATACTTTCCTAAGAGCTGAACTAATATTCGTTGAGTGGACAATCGTAGTACATGCCAGAGAGTATCCAGCTGGTAGCAGAGTCTACTGGATTCCAAGACTATGTTGTAACTTCTCTGATTACTATAACCCCTATGAATGGTACGTAGTAGCTCCTGGAGCTACAGTAGGCCAAGACTACAATGTTACACTATTCATAAATGATCTAAGCCTAGGAATATCGTGGAATGTAACAGTAGTATTCACAGCTATAGAAGAAGATGGTCTAATTAAACTAGTACCAAAGAATGATACTGAAGCTGCAAAAATAACGAGTCTACTAACAGATGTAACAACTGTCTCTATGCCATGGTATATTGATGGATCAGACTTCAGCGCAGTAACACTAAGTGGTAGCGAGGTAGAAATGTATGCTCAGATAACAGGACCGGGACTCGATGAACCTGTGGTAACAATAACTTCGTGGCTAAGACCATTCGTCAGCATAGCTAGGATTGAAATAAGCCAGGCAGTACTCTACGATCCTATTGTAACAGTATATATACACGACGCTGATATGAACTTTAACTCTACAGAGGCAGAAACACTGTATCCACCATATCTATTCTGGATAGAAGATGTTGATCTAAGCTATACACCAGTAGAAACAGGGCCGAGTACTGGTGTATTTGTAGTATATATCAACTTGTTAATGGATGGCCTCTATCCAGGAGCTTTCAACGAGGAAGATAATACTATCTACTGGAACTTTACAGAGATAAGAATAGATGATTGTACACAGTGTCCACCAACAGTAGTATGTTTCCACAAAGGTAGCTTTAAAGTACAGTATCACCCAGCTACATTTAATGTAGTTGAAGAAGAAGTAGTATTGAGAGAAGCACAGAGATGTTGTCCAGTACAGAAGATTACCCTAGAGATAGAAGATATGGATCTAAATGTACCTTATACACCAGTAGCAGTAGCTACGATACCAGCTGGTAGTCTACTATACGATGTAACTGCCTACTATAAGTATAAAGATCCTGTCACAGGAGAAGTCTTTACGACATCAGTACCTGCTTTGAGCTTTAGTGTGTATCTGAAGGGAGTTAATGCAGAAGGCGAAGAAAAACTCTATAATGTGACAACAACAGATCTAATGGCAGTAACATTCCGTAAAGTTGACGGCAAGATAGTAGCAGAGATAGATCTATCTAAAGTAAACTGGGGCGCAGTAAATGCATTAGCAGCTGCAGAAGGATACACTCTAACACATGTAGTAGTACACTATACTGATATATTCTCTGTAGATGAGGCTGGAAATATCGGGCCACAAGTACTAGTAGACTCAGTAGCTATACAAGCAGTAAAACTAGAAGTAAACAGAGATACTCTACCAGTAGCATTTAGAGAGACAGGAGCATTGGAGACCTTCCAGGACTACGTACTGACTGGCGGTGAATTCTGCCCAGTACAAGTTAGAGGAGAAACAGCACAAGTAGTAGAAATAACACTCTACGATAATGGAACAAACATAAACTGCTGTGAAGTAGAAACTGTACCACGTACTGAGGTAACTCTTACACTAAAGAAGTACAGCGCACAAGTAGACGACTATGTAATATATGCTTCTGATACAGGACATCTACATGTGCCACTAGTAGATGAGGCTAACAATACTATAGGTATGTGCTACTTTGAGCTCACAGACTTAACAGAGACAGGAATAGATACTGGCGTCTTTACTGGAGAACTACGAGTATACTCTATTGTGAACGGCGTACCAGTAGCTGGTTGTCCATCATTATGGCTTGATGGTGCAGTATTAGAGCTTAACTATGTGAGTCCATCAATAGGTGAAGCTACTGTAAGCATTACATTCGAAGTAATGGGTGCAACACTAGAAGTAAGTAGTACAGAAGTAAAGTTTGGAGAAGAATTAACGATAACTATAACTGATCCTGATGCTAACTTAGCACTCGATGTAAACGAGACAACATACTTACAAGTAGGATTTATGTGTCCAGGAGTAACAGGCTTCATAATAGCACAGCAGTGTATAGGACTCGATGCTGTAAATGAGACAGCAAACATATACGAGACAACAATTATAGTAGATAGTACATTTGTGAACCAGCCATGTCAAGTACTACAAC
Source organism: Pyrodictiaceae archaeon (assembly GCA_027046525.1). Lineage (GTDB taxonomy): Archaea > Thermoproteota > Thermoprotei_A > Sulfolobales > Pyrodictiaceae > JALTYD01. Next base: position 3,008 of record JALTYD010000010.1, on the reverse strand, counting down.
TATACTACGAGGATAGAACACCAGAAGATCCAACAACTCTAACATATGCTGAGGGCGAGCTAAGAACACACTACATAGAGCTAGGTAAACAAGCAGTAGACTACTTGATGGTGTTCCTACAAGAACCACAAGAGTGTCCAACATGTCCACTACCAACACAGCTAATACAAGAAGTACAAGTATTACCAGATAAAGGAGAAGTATCACTATACTACAAGATAGAGATACCAGCAGCTGGTATAGAGTTTGGCTGGCAAGATGTAACTGATAAGGTAGTACCACTCTTCGAGAATATAACACTAAGAATTGTCGTTAAAGATTCTGACCAGAATAGATTAGCAACATCCGTAGATACTCTAGATGGAGGATTTGTAAGAATACAGATAGGAGCTGTTAGCAGAACAGTAAAAGCACTATTCGGAACAGACCTTGTAGAAACAGACGTTAGCACTGGTGAGTTCTACATAGAGTTTACACTAGGCGAACTAGCATCGCTCATGGGCTTCAGCAGTGTAACTGATCTAGCTGGAGAGACAATAATAGTTACATACTATGATCCACAAGCAACATGTGTTGTAGGTGTATGTGGTGCTGGTGCAGCAACTGATACAGCAAATGTAACTGTGGTAGATATAACAGGCGAACTACTAGTAGTTGATTCAGTAACAGGCGAAGAGAAAGATGTATATCAGTGCTACTGTCCCATACCAGGTTGTCCACAGCCAGGAGACGCTATAGATATAATAGTTAGTGATATAACACTACTACCATATGCTGGTGGCGAAATAGCATTTGATGACTTCTTCGAAGCAATAAGAATAGCTGATGATGTTGAAATGCCACCAGTAGCATACATGGTACCAAACTTAACATACCAAGGCTACTACAACGTAACGATACAAGGTGTTGATATACCAGTACCAAAATTTGCAGCTGGTAGTATAAGATTGGGCTGTGGAGTAGCACCACCAGATGCTAGATTCTACATAGTAGTAGGTAATATAGGTGAGGCGTTGAAGATAGTATACTATGACAGTGTAGGAGGAGCAGAAGTAGACTACGCCTCCACTCCTGTATCTAAGACATTCGGTATAGGAGCACCAGTACGAGTAATAGGACTTCCAGAAGAAACAATAAGTTATGTAGAAGCAGAGCTAAAGATACTAGCATACCGCGCAGGACAATTCGTAGAGACAGATACTATAGCTAGAGGAGAAGCTTTCGCTGTAAATGTTGCAATGAGCTATGATCCGAACATACTAAGTATACATCTAGGAGCTGCCGAACAGTTCCTACTAATATACTTCCTAGAGGATGCTGCAGGAAATATAGTAGCATTTGGATTCAAACCAGTACCTGTTGGAACACAGACAACTACAATAGAATTTGCTGCAACAGCTACAGCTGGTTTAGAACCAGGAACATACACTATAAGAGTATTAGCTGTCAACAACCTAGATGAACTAGTATCATTATCGAGACCAATACAGATAACACTCACTATAACAGAGTAGTAGGGCAAGAGAACATGGGTTTTTTAAACCGAATTGTTTTTTACACTAAATATACATTGTATTCTCTGACTCCCAATACTTAAATACTATACTCAGAATGAGAGGTCTAGATGGTGTAATACGGGGGAATAAACATGGCTAAGAAAACACTGATGTATATACTAGCAATAACAGTATTGCTATCATTGAGTATTATAGTTTATGCTGAAAATAGAGTTGAATATCAAGGTATAGTCTTCTCTACAGATAAGCCAACATACCTACCTGGTGAAACAGTAACAGTTAGTATTACCTTCCCTACAAGTTTCACGGGCAGTATATATCTATACGTGTATGACCCTCTAGGTAGCCTGGTACTATTTAGGTATGCAACACTAACAAACCAAACATTCTACATGGAGCAATATACTCCAGATCCTAATGTACTAGGTGTATATACAGTAAAAGCAAATGTACAAGGAAGAATGGACAACCAGACTATAAATGTTCCAGCGACAATATTCTCGATAACCTTCGAAGTGAAGACTCAATATGCTGTGAGAGGACAAGTTGTCGATGAGAACGGCTTTGGTGTAGCAGGTGTAACTGTCCAAGCTATAGGTACTGGTGCAACAGCTATAACAGACTCTAATGGATTCTTCACATTGAATCTGCCTCAACCAGGGACATACACTCTATCAGCAACTAAAGAAAACTATCTGCCAGGATCAACAACAGTAACAGTACAACAACTAGGAGTAACAGAGCTCGCACAACCGATAGTTATCCGTAGCGTTGTATCTGTAGTTATCGAGTTAGAGAGTAGAGTTAAAGCAATAGAAGAGAACTTAATAGCATTAAACAATGTTGTCAGTAGCTTAAATGCTACTCTAACAGCACTTAGTGATAGGGTAGGAAGTTTAGAAGATTCTACTGCATCTCTAGCTAGCCAGCTAGAAACTCTTACACAACAAGTAGAATCATCAATAGGAGAACTTAGAAACGAGCTAGAAGCAATACGCAAAGATCTTTCAAGTCTATCAGCTGAACTCAGAGAGAAATATGCTACAAAAGAATATGTTGATACCAAGTATGGAGATCTTAGTGCCGATATCAATACTAAGTTTACCGAATTATCGACCAAGATAGCTAATCTCGAGAGTAGGTTGAACGAAGAAGTATCTAAGATAAATACTGACATATCTAGTATAAGAAATGATCTAGATCTGCTCAAAGAAGCTACAATTACACAGCTGAGTGGACAGATAAGTGATCTAGCTGGGAGACTAGGAGAATTAACTGATAGTCTTAATGAGCTACAAAAGACTCAAGGAGAACTAGCTAATAGTATAGCTGCTACATCGCGAACAGCAATGATCGCTGTTATACTAGCTATAGTAGGTATAATAATTGCTATTATAGCTGTTATAATGGTGTATAGAAAAATAGCATAATTTTGTAGAACCTATTTTGGTTTTTTTAAATTTCTTTAGCATAGTTTCTATCTTTCAACTC
>JALTYD010000009.1 GCA_027046525.1 Pyrodictiaceae archaeon | reverse complement strand
CTTTCAAATATCCTTATAATGTTTCTAAGAGACTCATATGTTTTCTCTATATTCTTAATCCCCAGAATAGTGTCTATCAAATCTATTCTATCACTTCTAACAAGTATATCTTCTAGCTCACCTTGTCTTGTAACTTGTAATTTAACGAGTAGCTTTGGATCCATACCTAGTATTTTAGCTAGTTCTGCTCTAACACTACTGACACCTCTGGCTATAGTTCTGAGACCACTAGAAGTGATAGTGTATAGGAAAGCTTCAGTAGTAGCAGATTTGTGTATCTTCTTATCTACTCTATACTCTCTACCACCTGTAGAGAAGATAAGTGATACTCTAGCATTGAAAGAACCAAGTCTAATAACTGGTTCTTTTTTACCTCTAGGATCTCTACTGTGTTCGTCAGCAAGAGCATATGTTATTGCATCTATTATACTAGTCTTACCAGCACCATTTGGCCCAACTAGTGCAATCACACCACGTCCGAACTCTACTATACTTCTTCTATGGCTTAGGAAGTTTTCAAGTTCTACTTTCTCGATAATCATATTTTATTCACCGAGTAGTACTTTACGTATATAGAGCTCTGCTTCTTTCTCAGCATACTTACCTGTTTCACTACCTAGGGTTTTTATCAAGTCTAGCGCGATTTCTACCTTCTTCTGATCACCTAGTAGTTGTAGTAGTATAGACTCTATATCAACGACACCTTTTACATCCTGTATACTTGGTGGTAGATCTCTAGTATAAGCTTCTATAACTATCCTATGCTGGAGTGTTATATCTCTAAATATTCTATCTAGTTCATCGTATACTCTTTTTTTAATATCTGATGGGACTTTCTCTACTCTTACTTGTAGTAGAGGTTTCTTAGTACTAGATGTTTTCTCGAGGAGTTCTTTTCTAATTCTTAGAGCATCTCTTCTTAGTTCTTCTATACTACTATAGGTAATCTCGTAGACTGGCTGTGGTCTTACTGATTCGAGCTTAATCTTATTCCTAGAGATAGTCTTGAACGAATCTATCTCTACAACTACTACATATCTATCTTGCTGTGCTTGAGCTTCATCTATTTTTAGAGCTTCTATAGATCCTGGATAGATTACTTTTGATTCTCCTAGATTAAGCTCGCGGTATAGATGTAAGTGGCCCATTGCGTAGTAGGAGAAGTTCCTAGGGAGTTGGCCGAGACTTATCTCGTAGAAAGGTGAAACTTCGCTGAGACACTGGTGGAGAGCTAAGATTGATGGTACTTCTACTCTCATATGTGATAGTTTCTGTAGAATCTGTGGGAGTCTAATATCAGCTTCAGCTCCTCTATGGGCTCTAATACCTGTGATGTGTAGTTCTCCACTCCTAGTTTTTACTATTGTTGTCTCGTATGGCGTCTTCGGTTTTAAGCCTAGTACTCTAGCATAGCCTAGATCTTCGATAAGTGTTAATGGAGCTAGTATGAGTCTCTTGGGGATATCGTGGTCTCCGGGTATAGCTATGAACGGTATACTTTTCTCGCGTAGTATAGCAAGGCTTTCGAGAGCAACTTTGTAGGACTGCGGAGGTGGACGAGTAGTATCGAAGAAATCACCTGTATGTATAACTGCATCAACTCTCTCTCTAGCAGCTATCTCTATAGCTTCTCTAAATGCCTCGTAGATATCTTTCTCTCTCTCAATCAGCCCATACTGTCTATATCCTAGATGGGTATCTGTGAGATGAAGTACTTGTATAGTCCTCCTAGTCATACTTGCTACCCCCAGTACTTCTCTGTCTGTGATATTATGTCATCGACTACGCGGCTATCCTTGTAGATCTCTTCTCTATATCTAGTCCACTCTTCTACTATGTCTGGATCTGTACCGCCTAGCCTACCTTTGTACTTGTAGATCTTTACTAGTGCTGGTAGACGTATCATAGGCCCTATTACTACTGCTTCACCAATATTAAGAGATGGGAGCTGTGCTAGTAGGTTATCGCTGAGGCTCTCGCTGGCTGCTTGTACATGTCTCTGATCGCTAGGTTCTACTAGCTTGAGTACAAACATGTTATTTGCTTGGCTGAGGACATTAGGGTCTAGTATCTTAGGCCTCTGGCTAACTAGTAGTAGTCCGAGTCCAAACTTTCGTCCTTCTCTAGCTATTCTCGCTAGCCAGTATTTAGACGAAGTATCTCTATCTTTCGGTGCGAGTATGTGGGCTTCCTCGATTACTAGTAGTATAGGATACTGTAGCTTGCTCTTCTCGCCTAGTTTGTGTCTCTTTCTCTCATAGAGCATAGTTCTTAGCATGTGGCTTACTATGACATCTGCTGCTTCTTCGTCGACTCTACTGAGATTAAGTACATTTACATAGCCAGGCCTTAGCAAATCGATTAGTCTAGGAGCAGTATCTTCTAGTATTTCTCCATATCTCTCTTTTAGAACTTCTATCCTGTTGATAACACCTATTGCAGCTCTCCTATTCTCTCTACTATTATCATTCAGAGATATTCTCTCTAGTTCTCTTCTAATATCTTCTATGAATTCACCATGTTCTATTTTCTCTCTAGCACTTCGATATGCTTGTCTAAATACATACTCTTGTCTATAAGCATTGTAGGGAATACCTAGTAGTGATTGTAGCTCAGAAAAACTCAGAAGTCTTGGACTAACTAGTGGCTCGATAACATTTAGCCTACCCTTACCTAGATCTGAGTATACATATTCTCCATGGAAATCAAATACTAATAAAGTTCCACCTATCTCTACAATCCTCTCAGCTATTATAGATACAGTATTGCTTTTTCCTGCACCTGTAATAGCTAGTATTGCTGCATGCCGTGTCACCATTCTATTAATATTAATAGAAACTTTAACACTAGGTCTAGTCACTAAGACACCTATCTCTACGTACTCTTTCCCTCTTGGCCCGAAAATAGAGCTTAGTAGAGTATCAGATGCTCTATAGACTAGATCGCCTGGTAGAGGCGGTATCCTCGTCATCTCTAGATTCTCTACATCACCAAGTAGATACGCTGTACACTCGAAGAAAGTATCACCTGGTGTTCTAAGAGCTTCTCCTCTAAGCCTATCTAGTATCTGTGGATCATAACTACCAGGTAGAGATGATAACGTTATACTTCTTGTCCCTACACTCTCAACAAAGCCGAGAATAGGCTTATCATGTCTATCAACTACAACATAGTCTCCTACTGGTGGAGGATTAGTAGAGACAAACTTTACATAGCTAGGAGTAGAATTATCAACTACATATCCTACATGCTCACCATAGATATCTTTGTTCTTCTCCTCCAAGGCATCATGTCTCCTCTATTAATATTATGTAGTATCACTGTATAAGGATGGAGGCCAATCAGTTTCTAGACTAGCTAAGTAGATGAGGTATCACTATAGATTATTACCGAGCTACTATGGTATCTTAGAAACGATACTCCTCGACAAAATATACGAGAATACTATTAAGCCTATCGCTAGAGCCATCAATATAATTGCTCCTATTACTGCAATCTTTACTGCTCTCTCACTACTACCGAAGATTATAGGTATAGGCCCTATTACTACTGCTCCTCCATACTCTGCTTTACCACCTGATTTAACAGCAGAATATACTGCTGAGAACACGATAATAAATATACCTACTAGTATAATTAGAAATCCTAGTATAAACCCTTTTACAGGATCTATCTCCACTTCTCCCCCTATTTCTAGTCATTCCTGGGGTACATAAATTTACATAACTATAACTCTGGTAGGAGAATTTATCAGTCAGCAACTAATATAACACCTATACGGACTACAAAGAGCTGAGGGCCTCTAGAGGATGTATAGCTTCGGTTCAACACCTTCTGTTCCATGGGTACCGACGAGAGAAGAAGTTCTAACTTACCTCCTAGAACTACTCCGTCCCAGAATAGGTGATATCATATACGAACTAGGATGTGGAGACGCTAGAGTAGCTTCAGCACTAGCACGGCGGTTCCCAGGAGTCAAAGTTAAGTGTGTAGAACTGAGAAAAGACCTAGTAAAGAGAGCACAAGAAACAATTACTAAGATGGGGAATCCGCCTAACATAGAAGTAATAGAAGGAGACTTCTTCCAAATACCAGTGAAAGATGCAACAATAATATACATGTATTTACTCACTAGTGTTAACCAGAAACTAAGATCTAAGCTAGAAGAAGAACTATCACATGGTACTGTAGTAGTCTCTCTCGATTTCCCTATGCCTGGTTGGACTCCTGTTGCTTCTATAGAATTGCCAAGATCCTGGCAGAGGACATTCTATGTCTACATAGTAGGTTACTCAGATAAGGGATTAAGCGATAAAGAGGCTCTAAGAAAAGGTTTATCTAGACTCAATCTAGGACGTCTACCACCAGGTGTAAAAGTCTATAGAGAAGCTGGATGGAGCTAGTAGAGAATATAGAGCATATATTAATCCTTTTCTAGCCTCCAGATAGTCTTACCTCCAGGGTAATCGTATAGCTTTATTCCTATTTTTCTAAGCTCTGATCTTATCCAGTCAGAGAGTTCATATTTTTTCTCTTCTCTTAGCTTCTGCCTGATACTGAGAAGAATATCTATTGTATGTTTAAACAGCTTCTCCCACTCAGTAGTAGGCTCTACTGAGACTCCAAATACTCTATCGAGTACAGCAAATACATAGTTAAACTCTTCTAGTAGTTTGAGAGAAACTATAGAAGCAGTATAGTATTCGTTAGGTATGATATCGCTATTAGCTAGTCTCGTCAAGCTAATAATAGTTGCTAGAGCTTCAGCAGTATTGAAATCACTACTCATCGCTCTATGGAACTCTACATAGTACTCTAGAACCTTAGTAAGGATTCTTTCTTCGTCTTTATTAATCGACGAGCTAGGCTCTCTATCTCTAACAACTCTTTTTAGCTCAATAGCTGTACTCTCAATTCTCCTAAGATTTATCTTACTCTGTTCAAGTGACTGCTCATTGTAGTCTAGCTGCGACCTATAGTGAGCACTAAGGAGCCACATTCTGAGAACATTACCACTCCATTTCCTGATAGCTTCTCTAAGTACAACAATATTCCCGAGACTTTTACTCATCTTCTCTCCACTTATAGTAAGATAACCTGTATGCAGCCAGTAACGGACCCATGGTCTTACACCAAATAGTGCTTCACTCTGCGCTCTCTCATTCTCGTGGTGGGGGAATATAAGATCCTGGCCTCCTCCATGGATATCAAATACTCTACCTAAATACTTGGAAGACATAACACTACACTCTATATGCCATCCAGGCCTACCACGACCCCAAGGAGCCTCCCAATAAGGCTCTCCAGGCTTCCAAGCCTTCCATAGAGCGAAATCAAACGGGTTCTTTTTCTCTCTCAGAACTTCTTCTTCCTGTCTCCACTCACTAGGACTTACTCTACCACTAAGCTCGCCATAGCCGTCATAGCTTGATACATCAAAGTACACGCTCCCACTCTCTGCAATATATGCATATCCTTTCTCTATGAGCTCCTCGATGAAGCTGATTATGTCGCTGATATGACTAGTTACTCTAGGATGAAGATGAATCTCTATCTTAAGCTTCTCTAGATTCTCCATATAGTCCCTAGTGTATTCTTCTACGATCTCCTCCCAGTTCTTCTTCTCCTTATTAGCTCTATTGATAATCTTGTCATCGATATCAGTAATATTCTGGACATGGAATACATTGAAGCCTCTCAGAGATAGGTATCGTTTAATTGCATCAAATGCAACATAGGTTCTAGCATGCCCAACATGTGTATAGTCGTATACTGTTGGTCCACATACATACATACGGATAATTCCAGGCTCAATAGGCTCTAGCTTCTCTAGTCTCCGCCCAAATGTATTACGAACATATATAGGAGGTATAGGTTTCCATTCTAGTATAGGCTTCCACACAAAAGCTACATTCACCAATGCTAGCCCTTCTACTCAAAGTCTATTAAATCTTATCACAAACACCTACACATAGATAGAGGATACACTAATGCAGAAGCTAGTAAAACTAGTCGAAGAAGCAATAAAAACTAAAGAGAGAGTAGCTTCGAAACTCGAATCGCTACTAGATAGGAGAGAACTACAACAAGCAGCAAGAGACCACCACGCTAAGAGGAGACCAATAGCATGTGGACTAACTATCCACCCTGGGATAGGATGTAGTTACAACTGTGTATACTGTTATGTACCAGAGATGGGGTTCCCACGTAGAATAAAACCATATCCTCTCAATGGACTACAACTCTCATACGCACTATCTATAAACCCCTTTTTCGTACCAGGTCCTCGTGGCACACTACTAGCATTTGGATCTGTTACAGAGCCTTTTGCTGATGAAACAATCGAACGTACGATAGAATATCTTAACTCAGCTAGGAGATTCTTTAGGAACCCCCAGCAGATATCAGTGAAAGGTGTAATAGACGATAATCAGCTAGATAGATTCACTAAAGCTGTAGATCCTAGTATTAGTGTATTAGTAACTATAACTACCCTAAAGCACTATAAAGTACTAGAACCTCTAGCTCCTCCGCCACAAGATAGACTAGAACTAGCAAAAAAACTACTAGAGAAGAATCTACATGTTTCTCTCTTCTTAAGACCAATAATACCTCTAATAACTACAGATGAAGCTAGAGAAATAGCTAAGAAAACCAGAGATATAGGTATAAAATACGTAGTTATCGGGAGTCTTAGAGTAACACCAGGGATTATTAGAAGACTAGAAATAATATCTACAAAGATAGGTATAGAGATAGCTAACGAGATAAAAAAGAGACTACCGAGACAACCTAAGAATCCGAGAGACCAAGTAGTAGTACAAGAGAAAGACTTGAAGAAAAAAGTAGAACATATACTAGAAACATATAATCTACAAGTACTACCTAGTAGCTGTTCAGCTAATATAGACTCACATAAACTATTCTGTAGTATATGTCTCTGGGGTCCTTGTGGGTGGAAAACAAATAGACTAGAAGTAGATAGTAGAGACCTAGAAGAATCACTAGAACTCCTCGGATGTAAACCATCAATAGTAAGAATAATGGGCCACGAAATTAGAATAGCATGTAGAAGCAGTAGAAATAATACAAAAGCACTACTATGGATAGAAACTCTACTGAAAACAAAAATAAAAC
>JALTYD010000008.1:6431-7203 GCA_027046525.1 Pyrodictiaceae archaeon | reverse complement strand
GCCTAAGGGTGAATACTAGATGAAGAAAGTACTTGGACTATTGTTTATACTACCTCTCCTACTCAGTATAGCTGCTCCACTAGTATCAGCAGAGAAAGAAATAGTAGTTGGTGCACTACTACCACTAACAGGAGATCTAAGCGACTACGGTATAAGAGCAAAAGCTACACTAGAAGTAGCTGTTGAAGATATAAACAAGTACCTAGAAGAGAAAGGTGCATGGTTTAGAATAAAACTAGAAGTCGAAGATACTGCTACACTACCAGACCAGGCAGTAGCTAAGTTCAACTCACTAGCTGCTAGAGGCATAAAATTCATTATAGGGCCAATGACTAGTGCAGAGCTCAAGAAAGTAAAAGATCTAGCAACTGCACAGAATATACTACTTATAAGCCCCTCTAGTACTGCTCTAGAACTAGCAATACCTGGAGACAACGCCTACAGATTCTGTCCAGCAGACGATGTACAATCACAAGCAGTTGTAAAACTACTACAAGATCTAGGGATAAAAGGCGTTGTAATGATTATACGTGCTGATACATGGGGTCAGGGTCTAAAAGAAGAGATTATAAAACTACTCGAGAAAGCAGGTATTGAGTATGCTGACCCACTAGAGTATAACCCTGAATCACCAGGTTTTGGTACAATAGCTGCACAAGCAAATACACAGCTAAAAGAACTCATAGACAAATATGGTATCGATAAAGTAGCAGTTATAGTAGTTGCTTTCAAAGAAGCAGCTGATCTCTTCACAGAAGCAGCTGCCTATGAG
>JALTYD010000008.1:0-6421 GCA_027046525.1 Pyrodictiaceae archaeon | reverse complement strand
CCTATGAGACTCTAAGTAAAGTACTATGGGTAGGTAGTGATGGTACTGCAAAACTTGGTACTATAAGCGAAGACCCAGTTGCAGGTAAATTTGCAGAAGAAGTACTATTTATAAACCCGATATTCAGCCCAGCAGTTACAGTTAACCAAGAGAAGATAGCAGAAAAAGTACAAGCAAAGATAGGAGATAAACCTGATGCCTACAGCTATGCTGCATATGATGCTCTAGTAGCAATAGCTCTCTCGCTACTAGAAGCATCACCTGATGCTAGTCTAGACGAACTAGTGAACTTTGTCAAACAGAAGCTAGAAGAAGGTATAACTGAGAGCGACGAGTTTGGTAAGCTAGCTGCAACAGGTATATTCCCACTAAATGAAGCAGGCGATAGAGCTACTGCTGATTATGACTGGTGGGTAGTACTAACACTAGAAGGTAAGAGAGACTGGACACTAGTAGGTAAGTATAGAGGTGTCGAGAATAAGAATGAATGGCTAGAAGTAGCTGGGAAGAAGTATCCAGATATGGTAGCAGAGAAATTCAAAGCAGTAACTCCTTCACCCAGCCCATCACCGAGCCCAAGTCCATCACCAAGTCCAAGTCCGAGTCCATCACCATCTCCGACACCTACAGAGACACCTAAGCCTGAAGAAGGTATACCACTACTACCGCTAGTAGTAATTGTAGTAGTACTAGTAATAATAGCTGGAGTACTAATGCTACGGAAGAAGTAGATAGCTAGAATGTAGGAAGACACAGTCTCGTTTGTTTTTTATACCTCTTCTAAATGTGTTGTAATCGAAGTGAGATTTGTAGGTCTAATAACTATCTAGGTAGTAGTGAGGGGTAGAAGAGACGTGGAGGAGATAGATATTGACTATTAGTAGTCAAGAACTAGAGAGTAGCCTAGAAGAACAAGAAGTTATTCTATGGACTGAACGTGTTGTTAAGAGATTTGGAGGTATCGTAGCACTCGATGGTGTCTCTGTAAAACTACCGAGGAAGAAGATAGTACTACTAATAGGGCCTAATGGTTCTGGTAAGACTACTCTTGTTAATGTAATAACTGGGTTCCTAGTACCAGAGGAGGGGAGAGTATACTATATGGGTAGAGATATTACTGGGTTTAAACCACACATTATTACAAGAATGGGTATTCTACGTACATTCCAGATACCTAAGCCATTCCTAAACCTAACAGTACTAGAAAATCTCCTAGTAGCACAACCACCTGGTAGTTATGAAAGCCCCTATCGTGCACTCTTATCTAAGAGGATATGGCTTTCTAGAGAAAAGAAGAATGTAGAGAAAGCATTCGAGATATTAAAACTACTAGGCCTCGAAGGACTCTGGGATCAGAGAGCTACTTCTCTCAGTGGTGCTGGTCTAAAACTACTTGAAGTCGGTAGAGCACTTATGAGTGATGCAAAACTAATAATCATGGATGAGCCTGCAGCTGGTGTTAATCCAGCGAAAGCACACGAGATATTCTCTACTCTACAGAAGCTTAGAGATGAGAAGAATCTTACCTTCCTAGTAATAGAGCACCGTATAGATATTGCTGCTCCATACGCTGATTATGCCTATGCTATGCACCTAGGTAGGATTATAAGCGAAGGTGTTCCACAGAAAGTACTCAATGATAGAGCAGTTATAGAGAGCTATATAGGTGCCTAGGGGTGGAATAGCTTGGCTGGAGGGGAGCCTATACTAGTACTAGAGAAGATAACATCTGGGTATGGTAAGTTCCAGATACTATTCGATATAGACCTAGTAGTACCTAAGGGACAAGTTACTGTAGTAGTAGGACCTAATGGAGCTGGTAAGACTACTCTACTAAATACTATCTTTGGCCTAGCGACAATACACAAAGGATCTGTAAAGTACAAAGGACAAGATATCACTGGTGTGCCTCCTTATGCTAGAGCAAAAATGGGGATGGCTTATACTCTACAGTTATTCAATATCTTCTCTACTCTTACTGTTAGAGAAAATCTACTACTAGCAACATACGATCTACCCGAGGAAGAAGCTAGGAAGAGGATGGAGGAAGTCTTCCAGCTATTTCCAGTACTAAAAGAGAGACAAAGCCAGAGAGCAGGAACACTTAGTGGTGGAGAAAGAGAGATGCTAGCTATCTCTATTAGTATGCTACGTAAGCCCGAGTTAATGCTCCTAGACGAGCCTACAGCTGGACTAGCACCAAAGCTCGCTAAAGAAGTCTTCGAAGCTATTAGGCAACTAGGAGACCAAGGCTATACTATTGTCTTAGCTGAGCAGAACGCTAAAGGTGCTCTAGAGATTGGTGATAATGCTGTACTTATAGCAGGTGGTAGAGTAGTAGCTAGAGGTAGAGCACAAGAACTCCTCGAGAGAAAAGATCTAGCTAAGATGTATCTCGGGCTAGAAGTCTAGGAGGTGGATCTACTTGGTTGAAGCACAGAGCTTATTCCAGGCACTCTACTATGCTAGTGTTATATCTCTCCTAAGTGTAGGTATAACTCTCTCCTATATGACTACTAGAGTATTCAATTTCGCGCATGTTAGATTCGCGATGGTTGCATCATATGTTGCTGCAACAGCTCTACTTGCATGTATAAAAGCAGCAGGAATTACAGGAGACTACGAGTTTAGAGAATTTATCGGTGGTACACTTGCACGTACACCTATGCCATTCTGGACATATGCTGTTGTAATGATTGTTGCTTTCATAGTAGGAGGACTAGTAGCTATAGCTCAGTTCTATTTAGTCCTCAAGCCACTACAGAAGAGAGGAGCTACAGGTTTAACACTCATGATATCAACACTAGGCTTCGACTTCATACTAGTAGCTCTACTATTCCTCTACATGACTATGCCGTTTACAAGAGGACTAGCTGGAGATGTACGTAGTCTCATTGGTAGAGTAGATTTTGCTAGTCTCAAACTAGACTTCCTAGATGTTGTAATTAGAACAGGTACATTTACTGTTAGAGGTGTAGTTGTACTAGGACTAGTATTCACAGTAGTATCTATTATCGGGCTCTACCTACTGCTTACAAAGACTAAACTAGGAGTCATGATGAGATCATCTATAGAGAACCCGAATCTAGCACTAGTACTAGGTATTAATGTTGATAGAGTATTCGCAATAACATGGTTTATAGCAGGAGCAATAGCTGGTCTTGCAGGCTATATGTTCTTATTTGGAGCAGTATATCTGAAGCCACTGACACCTACAACACCATCAGACGAGATAATTGTGAGTGTATTCGCAGGAGCAATAGTAGGAGGAATTAATAGTGTTCCAGGAAGCATAGGTGGAGGATTCCTAATAGGCCTCGTAGAGAAGCTCTTCGTACCAGGTATACTAAGTCCACTAGTAGGTGTAGGTATAATAAAGTATGACAAAGTATTCTCTATGCTAGCAGTTGCTCTAACACTACTCTTCCTACCACAAGGTCTCGCTTCTCTCCCTCAGACTAAGACTTTCCAAAGATTTGTTGCAAAAATTAGGAGGAGAGGTGGAGAGTAGTGGTTGATGTAGGACTATTAATAGAACAGATAATATCTTTTATAGGAGTCTACTTGATTGTAACACTAGCTCTTAATATCAAAGCAGGATATACTGGTATACCAGACTTCGGACACGCAATGTTCTTCGCAGTAGGAGGTATTGTTGTAGGTAATTTTGTTGCACATATAGCTGCATATATAGCTGAGAAACAGGGTATACCAGGAGTAACACTCGAAGGCGTACTAGAAGACAATGCTGGTACACTAGCAGCTCTAAACGAACAGTTCTTCCCAAATGCACCACTAATATCTATAGCACTACTAGTATTCTCTGTAGTAGTCGCTGTAGTACTCGGAGGACTACTAGGCTGGCTAGCTAGTCTACCAGCTCTAAGACTTAGAGGAGAATACCTAGCAATACTACTACTAGCAGTCTCTGAAGCACTCAGAATAGCTGCAACATATACTACACAAGTAATGGGTGATACACCTACAGTTGGTCTAACTGTACCAAATCTATTCGCCTGGGTTGGTAGCCCAGAACTAGCTAGCTTAGCAGCTACTATATTCACAGTACTAATGGCTCTAACAGCCTACATACTCGTTGAGAGACTATATAATTCACCAGCAGGTAGACTCTTTAGAGCAGTTAGAGACGAAGAAGATGCTGCCAAAGCTCTAGGGAAAGATGTTGTCATTGTTAGGAGAGACTCAATGATTATTGGTAGCTCACTAGCAGCTCTCGCAGGAGTAGTATATGCTATAAATCCATACCTAGGGGGAGGATCAGTAGCAGCAATATCTATCTACAATAGAGTATTCTGGACATTCTGGCCGTGGGCTCTCATGATACTAGGCGGTATGTCTAGTAATAGAGGAGTAGCTCTAGCTGTCGGGATAGTAGGTATTGCACTTGTATGGCCTATAAGGCTCTACCGCTCACAAGTAACAGAGTTCCTAAGAGTAGAACAACTAGGACTAGATCCTGATGCTTTTGCAAACGCCCTAGAATTCGTATTCATAGGGCTACTAATAATACTAGTACTAGCTCTAAGACCTAGTGGAGTAATACCAGAACCACCTAGTAGAACTATAGAACCTAGTAGGAGAGTATAATCCTATAAGCAAAACACTATTTTTATAATCCTCTTCTCAGACCACTATTCTGTAGATTGGGAATCTAGTGCCAGTACACATAGTAGTTGGCGGATTCTTTGGAGACGAAGGCAAGGGGAAGATAACAGCCTACTTCTCTACAAAATACAGACCAGAAGCATCTATACGTACTGGTGCTACAAACGCTGGCCATACAGTAGTACACAATGGTGTCAAGTGGAAGCTTAGAGCAGTACCAAGTAGTTTTGTAAATAAAGAAACTAAGCTCTACATAGCGCGTGGAGCTCTTATACACATAGGAGTCTTCCTCTCAGAAGTAGAGAAACTAGGTGTTAGTAATAGAATAAAGATAGACTATGCAACAGGAGTTATCACTGACGAGCACATAGAGAAGGAGAAGAGAGACAGTTATCTAGCTAAGAAGATAGGCTCTACATGTACAGGTGTAGGAGCAGCTACTTCAGACAGAGTACTCAGGAGACTACTACTAGCGAGAGACTACAAAGAACTCGAACCATATACAACAGATACACAGATAGAAGTAATAGAGATTATCGAAAAAGGAGGCTTACTACTAGTAGAAGCAACACAAGGCTATTGGCTAAGCCTCTACCATGGCACTTACCCATATACTACAAGTAGAGATACAACAGCTTCAGCAGTACTCAGCGAGATAGGACTAGGACCTAGGAGTGTCGATAGAATAACAGTTGTATTCAAAGCATATATTACTAGAGTCGGAGGAGGTCCTCTACCAGGCGAGATCCCTATAGAAGAAGCAGAAAAGCTCGAGTGGATAGAATATGGTACTGTTACAGGTAGGCCTAGGAGAGTAGCACCATTCAATAGAGAACTAGCACTAAGAGCTGTAAAAGCAAATACAGCAACAGATGTAGCAATAACAAAACTAGATAAGATCTTCCCAGAGGCGAGATGTAAGACTAGGTGGATAGATCTACCAGCTAGTGCTAGGAAATGGATAGAAGATGTAGAAGATGAGCTAAAAGTACCAGTATCTGTTATCGGGACAGGAGACGATACTATCTGTACTATTGATAGATCAGAAGAGGTGGGCTTATAGATGCCATCCTATGATATAGCTATAGTAGGTGCTGGTCCAGCAGGACTATTTGCATCTATCTCGCTCGCCGAAGAAATACGCCGAGGTAGAGCTAGACTCATAGTATTCGACGAGGGTCCTCCAGCTAGACAGAGATCATGCCCTATGAGAGTAACAGATAAGTGTACTAACTGTAGACCATGTACATTACTACAAGGAGTAGGTGGTGCAGGAGCACTCAGCAGTGGTATAATAAATATAAGACCAGATGTTGGAGGAGATCTCCACAAACTCCTCGAGAGCTGGGTAGAAGCACAGAAACTAGTAGAAGCTATCGATAGAGTACTATTATTCTTCGGAGCACCACGTGATAGACTATATGAGCCTGATCCAGCAAAGACAGCAGAGCTCGAGAGAAAAGCTATTCGAGCAGGTGCTAAATTCATACCTATAAAACAGAGACACATAGGTACAGAAAATACAGTAAAAATAGTTGAGAATATAACTAGCTACCTACTAGATCATAAAATAGTCTTATCACCACTTACACGTGTACACTATGTCGAGAAGAAAAATAACTACTATACTCTGAAAACCTCGAGAGGAGAAGTAGTAGCTAAATACGTACTACTAGCTCCTGGACGGAGTGGTGCCACATGGCTAGCAGAACAAGCTAGAAAACTAGGACTAGTTACAGAGCCTGGCCCACTCGATGTAGGAGTAAGAGTAGAAGTACCCTATACAGTCATGGAG
>JALTYD010000007.1 GCA_027046525.1 Pyrodictiaceae archaeon | reverse complement strand
CAACATCATTCTCAGCAGTAACGACTTCTTCTACGAATCCTAGTGATTGTATTTCTTCTCTAAATTCATCTCCTGTCTTTGGATCACTATGGATTATGAACACTTTTCTTGGCTTTGTTTTCTTCACAACCTCCAACAAACCTCTCTTATCTGCATGACTACTTAGATCTAGCCACTCTAATTGTGCCCTTAGAGGCTCATCGCTCTGCGGCATTAAGCCTTCCTCTAATAGTCTCCTTCCATGAGATCCAGGTACTTGGTAGCTTACTAATACAACAGCATTATTTGGTTCATATCCTATTTTCTTTAGATAGTAAAGACTTGGCCCTCCTTTTAGCATCCCCGCTGATGCTATTATTATAGAACTTTCTCTCCACGCTCTTCTCCTATCCTGCCACCCTTTTACGATATTAAATTCTTGGTATGCTTTCTCGAGAAGGCTAGGATTATTAATAAATTTTTTATTTCTTAAAAAGATGTCTGCTACCTGTCTAATCATACCATCTACGTATACAGGGACACCCCAGTCTTTTTCTACAAGCATCATCATAACTTCCTGTCCTCTTGCTACACTAAAAGCTGGAATAAGTACTGTACCACCTCTATCAATAACTCTTTCAATAATAGAGTATAATCTCTCCTGTGAATACTCTCTAGGAGGATGAGTAGCTGATCCATAAGTAGCTTCTGTCACAAGAACATCTAAGTTTCTTATTGCGTCAATTTGTGCAGGATTTACTAATTTTGTCTCTATAGTATTAATATCTCCTGTGAAGCCTATCCTTACACCTTGATAATCTACTACAGTAAACAAACTACCGGGTATATGTCCAGCTGAGTAGAATTCAAGCACTAATTCATTCCCTACATCTACAGAACTACCATATTCAACTACTCTTGTAGCTTCTTGCATCTCAGCAACTTCGCGTCTCTCGTAGGGAGCGTAATAGCCACTTAATTTCAAAAAATCTTCAAGCATTAGTTTAGAAATCTCTAGCGTTGGTTTTGTCATGAAAATATCTATTCTATTTGAAATAAAGTAGAGCGGCGCGCTACCTATGTGATCTAAATGTCCATGACTCAGCACAATAGCTTTTACTCTCCTAGGTGGATAATGGTTAGCAAAGATAGGCCTATCATCTTCATCGAAACTTATACCAGCATCTAATATAATAGTTGCTTCATTGTATCTAGAAGAGATAGCAACAGATACTCTTCCGACTTCTCTTCCTCCCCCTAATACCTTAATTTCTACTGATTTCTCCATACTGCTTCTACTCCACTACATTGTTAATTATCATCTACACCTATACTTACCATTCTACGTCCTTGATAAAGTATGATTAATTAATATTTATGTAGTCTTTCTTTTCTAACGGTAAGTGGTGCTAAGCATGTTTCGCATAAATGTAAATGACATAAAGAAGCAACTAAAACGACTAGGTATAAAGAATGTCGATGTTGAAACATTTGAAGCCGAAGAAGTAACGATTCTCCGACAAGACGGTAAAACTCTTAGAATAGAAACTCCGCAAGTTGCAATACTGAAAATGCCCAATGGTACAGCAATGCTCCAAATCATAGCTACAAGTGGTATAGAAGAAGTCTCTCAACAAGAAATAACTACTATGTCTATATCAATAAGCGAAGAAGACATACAATTAGTAGCTGAGCAAGCTGGTGTTTCGCTAGAAGAAGCTAGAAAGGCACTAGTTGAACACAAGGGTGATATAGCTGCTGCTATACTCGCGCTTGAGCGTAAGAAAGCCTCCTCAAGCCAATAACAAGATCCTCTACTTTTGACTTTGTGCTAAGTACTATTGGTATATTTTCATTCTCAGCTATCCACATTGCTAGTGTATCTACTTTCTTTGATCCATGTAGTACTATCATCGAAGGTTTCACTATCGATAGTCTCAATGCAATCATAGGACTTCTACCAGTAGTAACTTTTGTGAAAACTACTACTCTTTGAGCTGTTGAGCCTAGGAGACTCATAAATTCATTACCAGTTAAGCTCAAGATAGCTTTTATACTATCTATAATAGTATACCCATAAATGTACTCATTTGCAATATTCGAATTAAGCAAGACTCCATCTACTGCTACTATTACATCATCTGGAGGAATTCCTCTTTCGAATTCATGCATATCTATTACAGCACCTAGGTAGCTCAAGTTGAATATACGTGATAGTTTACTAAGTGTTGTAAGACCTCTTTCTGCATCAATATCTATAAGTGCATTTACAAATCTCCTAATAAATGCTGAACCTGGATTTCTCCTCCCTTTCTCGTAATCACTTATAACGCTTGGAGAAACCCCCATTCTCCTAGAGAGTTCAAGCTGGTTTATTTCAAAAATTTCACGCCACTTACGCATAGCTGAACCTGGTTTTTCACTCATAACTATTTCTCCAGCTATTTGCTGTGATACTCTCTCAAGAACTACTTCAGTCGGCCATCTATCATCTCTGTTTATCAAGAACTACTACCCATTTAGGGTAAAAATAATAAATTCTGTACTTAATAACCCTCTATCCAGGAAAGCGCCGGGGTCGCCTAGCCTGGTAGGGCGCCGGCCTGCTAAGCCGGTGGGGTCTCCCCCGCGCGGGTTCAAATCCCGCCCCCGGCGCCACTAGTTTTATCTAAAAATCTCTTATCTTCCACTCTAGTTTCTAGTCAGCAGTCTTGTGTGTAGAGGACTACTTCTTTGTACTTTCTTGGGAATAAACTATTTCACCATTTACAATAGTATACACTACTCTGCTCTCTATAGTGAATGGTGGTTTGTCTAAGATAATTATATCTCCATCTTTACCAGGCTCTATGCTACCAACTCTATCCGAGACACCTAAAATCTCTGCTGCATTAATAGTTACAGCTCTCAAGGCTTCCTCGAAAGGTAGACCATCTCGAATAGCTACAGCTACTTGTAGTGGCAAGAGCTTTATAGGTACGACTGGATGATCCGTTGTTATTGCAAGTTTCACTTTATGTTTCCATAGTATTCCTGGTGTTTCTGTTGTTCTATTTCTGAGCTCCACTTTGTATTTAGAGGTGAATAAAGGTCCTACTACTGCAGGTATTCCATGTTTTGCTAGTATATCTGGTATTCTATGTGATTCTGTTGAATGATCTAATACGATCTTGAAGCCAAACTCTATTGCTAGTGATATTGCTGTTAGTATATCATCTACCATATGTGCATGTGCTCGAACAGGTATAGTCTTCTTAATAACTAGTTCTAAAGCTTCAAGTTTTACATCCAGATCTGGCAGTTTTTCTGGCTGATCTGCGAAAATCTCTTTTTTCCTAATATAATTCTGTGTCTTTGTAAACCATTCTCTTAGAAGTCCAGCTATCCCCATTCTCGTCGAAGGTGTACGTTTATTCTCAAGACCATGGACACGTTTAGGATTTTCACCAAATGCTATTTTAAGACCTATTGGCTCCTTAATTACCATCTCGAGCTTGTGCTTCCCATAAGTCTTTAGAGCAGCACCTAATCCACCTATAACATTACCACTCCCTGGTAGTACACCCACGGTTGTTATTCCAGAAGAAAGAGCGTCTTGAAAACCAGGATCATCTGATTTCACGCCATCGATAGCACGTAGATGTGGCATTACAGGGTCTGTTGATTCATTTGTATCACGTCCTTCCCATCCAACAGCTTGTTCTGATACACCTAGATGTGTATGTGCATCTATGAGACCAGGCAGTATGTACATACCATTAGCATTAATGATATCAGCACCAGCAGGAATTTTGATCTCTCCTTGTTTTCCTACTTCTTTAATTTTTCCTTCATCTATAATGATTATTCCATCATCTATTACTCCCCTAGTCACTGTAAAAATTCGACCACCACGGATAACGAGGACCACATCTATCACCTTGTAGAATAGATTTAATGTTTAAGCTCTATATAAACTAGTAACTCATAGAGCTACGATCTATACTATTAATATTAATTATGAGAGGGAGGTGTGATGTATTTCATACAAAACACTTATGTCTACTGGTTATTAACTACTATTAGATTTACTGAATCTAACACCATATAGTTCAATACGTGATTGCGACCAGTTGCTTATCCTTTTATCGACCCAGTATTCTGCTCTATATATGATAATATCTTTACTTTCAATTACAATAGTCTGTGTATTGGTCTTTGTTCCCTCTATATTGCTATAGACTGTAGCTGAACCACGAGGTATACCTATAATTGATCTATTATCTAAGACTTCTAGTGTTATAGTTATATAGATAGGAGAATCTGTGTAGTCAACTAGGATAAAGAGTCTATAGCTATTCGTTATCTTCTCTATCCCAATTTTATGGTTATAACTCGGTGGTCCTCCACCTTTATTTGCATATAGATTATAATTATGGCCTAGTCTATGTTTATAGCTGTATATGTATACTAGGTCTCTATTTTCTACTACACTAACTTTCTGTATAGTCCCATTACCCCATAGTATAACAAATATCCACTTATCAGGTATAGGGTATCCCTGCCAGTTATATCCAGAGACATTATAGCCTAAGATAGCTACATCAAGTGTCTGATTATCTAGCAATAGATAAAATCCTGCTTTGGTAGGCAACCCGTTACTACGTAGATAGCTGTAGCATCTATATGACCATCCACCTAGTGCTTTTATTGCTGGATGCCATCTCATGTATCCACAAATATCAGATGTTGCTCTTGGAAAATTCATTATAAGCGGTAATGTATCATTTACATATTCCTTGAAAGTTGAAAGAGGGATATAACCTCGGTATTCCTCTGCTCTAGGGTATCCATAAGCATCGACAAAGAGTGGATCAAGATAGTTCTCTAAATAGCTAACTGAACTACTATTTCCTATACTCTTACTACACTGTTTTTTCCAGTAGAGTAAGTCATCGGGGTTGATACATAACGATGGTGTAGCACATTCACCTAGATAGGGGTCTTCGCTCGGATTATAGAACCAGTAGACAGATTCTCTTACAACTACCAATGTAAAACAATTACTGCTATCATCTATACTAAAAGTTGTACTACAACTACTACTGTTACATTTTCTATTTACTACACGTGAACCAGTATCTAAAATAATCTCATCAACTGATTGTGTAGAATTAACTACTACTGATAGATAATAGGTATAAGATCTTTTGCTAATATTAGTTATTGAGATAATTGGTTTATCTAAGCCTGTTCTTGCTAATTGGTATTCTTTACTAATAACGAGTTTTGCTCTATTAAGCATTAGGTTGATATACACTATTCCAATTATCAACGTAACTACTATGATAAGTGTAGCTGGAGTAAGATATTGTGCTTTCACTAAATCCCTTTTGTTTAGACTACTCCTTTGCGTAGAGAGAGCTAAATGTAAGTATTACTGAAGGTGAGTATTGTTGATATAGTGTTTTTGGGATAAAAAGGTGGTGTTTATATATCTCTATATGGTAGCTGTTGGAGAAGACTTTATTTATTCTAGGAGAGAAAAATTTTAGAAGCTCTTTTCTTCTTCTTCCTCTTCTTTCTTCTTTTCTTCTTTTTCTTCTTCTTTTCGTGCAGCAGCAATTACATCGTCAATTCTTAGTACTATTGTAGCTGCTTCAGTACCTGCTTTAATAGCATTTGCTTTTACGCTAACTGGTTCATAGACACCAAGTTTTGACATGTCTTCTATTTCTCCAGTAAATACATTGATGCCATACCATTTATTCTCTGGCTTAGAATGTGCAGCTCTTAGTTTCATTATTATCTCTATTGGGTCGAGTCCTGCATTCTCTGCTAATGCCATAGCTAGTCCTTCTAAAGCCTTAGCGAAAGCCTCAATAGCTAACTGTTCTTTGCCAGTGGATATCTTTGGTGCAATTTCTTTCAAGTACTTAGCTAGTTCTACTTCTGAGGCTCCAGCACCTATCACTATCTTACCATCCCTGATAGCATCTGCTACAGCGTGTAGTGCATCATTTAGGCTTCTCTCAGCTTCATCAACAAGTCTCTCAAGACCACCTCTTATCAGTATTGTTACTGCTTTGGGGTTGGGGCATCCTTCTATAAACACCATCTTATCTTCTCCAACTTTTCTCTCTTCTACGAGTTTTGCATAACCAAGATCTTCTGGCGATAGATCTTCTATATTGCTTATGATTCGTGCTCCTGTAGCTTTTGATATCTTCTCGATATCGCTTCTTTTTACTCTTCTTACTGCTAGTATTTTCTTTTTGGCTAGGAAGTGTTGTGCTACTTCATCAATACCTTTCTGAGTAATAACAACAATACCAGCATCTCTAACACCATCAACCTCCATACGCTTAACAGCAACCTCATAAATACGATCAACCATATTCTTAAGTATCGCTTCTTCTTCCTCGAGGAACTTCTTTAGATATGTTGGATCACTTATCCTTATTTCAGCATCTATCTCTGGTTTTTCTACTTCTAGTGGTGCATCTAGTAGTACAATATATGCATTCTCAACTCTCCTAGGCATACCAGGATGAACAACCTCTTTATCAAGAACAATACCCTCAACAAGCCTAGTATCTTTTAGTCCTCCTCCATGTTTCTTGATAATCTGGATACTATCTAGATCGATGTACCACTTCTCGCCTCTCTTCTCTGTAACAGCTTTTACAGCTTTTACAGCTATTTCTGCAAAGTAGTCACGTAGACCATGAACAGCTTTACTTGTTAAACTTGTTGCAGCTACTTTTCTGAGAATATCTTCTTTCTCTATGTCAAAAGCCTCAGCTACTTCGTATAGTTTTTTGACAGCTTCATCAGCAGCTTTCTTAAAACCAGCAACAATAAGTGTAGGGTGAAGATTCTTATCGAGTAAATCTTCTGCTTGTCTCAGAAGCTCACCTGCAAAGATTACTGCTGTTTTAGTACCATCACCTACTTCTTCGTCCTGGCCTTTAGAAATCTGGACTATCAACTTAGCTGTAGGATGCTGTACATCCATCTTATCGAGAATAGTTGCTCCATCATTAGTTATAGTAACATCACCTAAACTGTCTACTAGTATCTTATCCATTCCTTTAGGACCATAAGTTGTCCTTAGAGTTTCAGCTATTGCTCTGACTATCATGATATTTGCTCTTAGAGCATCTCTTCCATAAGTTCTCTGTGTACCTTCTTTGAGTATTAATACCGGGATACCTGTAGGTTCTATTGTCCCTGCTTTAACTTTCTCTGCCACTAATACTCACCTCTACACAACTCTTATCCATTTGTAGTCGCCTTGGATCCACTTCTATAAAAACTTTTCCTTAATAAAAATGCATACATACAACCATTTATTATAAAAACCTAAACTACAGCTTCTCCCTCTGGGGATTAATATGGGTAAAGTACGGATTGGAC
>JALTYD010000006.1 GCA_027046525.1 Pyrodictiaceae archaeon | reverse complement strand
ATTCAGTAACTATGATTCCAGATGTGAAGCATTTTACTATAAGAGATGCTGCAACAAAGAAGAAAATAGGTGTTGTTAGCGAAGAGTTTGTAGCTACTCTCGATAAAGGAGAAGAGTTTGTACTCGGTGGTTTAATTTGGGAGGTTGTCGATATAGATAGTGAAACAAATACAGTATATGTTATTCGCAAAGTAGGAGGCAGACTTATACCACCAGCTTGGGAAGGAGAACTTATACCAGTAGAGTATGGAGTTGCACGCGAGGTCGGTAGTATATTTAGAAGATTTAGAAAATATGGCCCAGAAGTTCTTAAGGAGTATCCTCTAGAGGACAATGCAGTATCTTTTGTAGCTAATACCCTAGCTAGTGCATTAAGAAAAGACTATATTCTCCCAAACGACAGAGAAGTACTAATAGAGCATTATGGAGATGCTTTTGTAGTATATAGCTTTCTAGGTACTAGAGGTAATAGAGCGCTTGAATTTCTTCTATCGGGATATTTTTCTGAAGTAAAAGGATATTCGCCATCAACATCAAGTTCACCTTATATTGTTGCTCTGCAGTTTGCCTCGCGACAACCACCCTACCTCGTGGAGCAGACACTAGTGAAGCTTAGTGATATGGATCGTAGATCTATTGAAGATATCATTAACAAAAGTATAGTTAAAAGCAGATTATATCAGTGGGTATTATTACATGTTGCTAATAGATTCGGGTTTTTTGAAAGAAAAGCCGATCTAGGCACTGTCAAGAGGGTTTTAAGAAAGTTAACTAGTAGCTCAGCTGGTATTGAAGCACTAAGAGAAGTTATGGTGAAGTATATTGATCTGGAAGTATTATTCTCTTTTCTTGAGCAGATTAGGGAGAAAAGAATTAGTATAGTAACTAAGAGCCTAAGGAGTCCATCGGAACTTACACAACAAGCTTTATCACTCATAGGCAGATACGAGAGAGGCAGAGAACGAATACCAGTTGTTGTTATTGAGGCTATTAGAAGGAGATTATCTAGCTACAATGTGAAACTTGTATGTCTTTTATGTGGAAATTACTGGAGTATAACTATAGGCCAGATTAGAGATGACAATTTATTATGTCGAAATTGTGGTTCACGATTTATATCACCTATACCCTATGGGTATTCTGAGAGAGAGACATCTAGCATTATTAAAGCTGCCAGGAGGAATCAAAAACTTTCGAGAAAAGAGAAGGAAGTTTTCAAGTGGTTGCAGGAGGCAGCAAATCTTGTCCTAAGCTATGGGGTTAAAGCTTTAGAGGCTCTTGTTCACACAGGAGTAGGTCCCTCAACAGCCAAGAGGATTCTACAACGGCTTACACTAGGCGAAGAGGAGTTCTATCGTGGACTAGTGGAGGCTGAAATACAGTTTTATAAGTATCGTGGAAAACTCCATAGCAGGTCGACAAAGAATAACTAGAATTATTTTCGCTAAACCGTCTTCTGGGTTCCAGCTAATACTAGTCTCTGGGATATCAATGACATTAATAGAGCTAATCAATACTCTAACGACTAAAATTATCAGTATTGCTTGGGGTATATTCTTACTAACGTGGAGCATAGGGTGGCTACTTAAAGGAGCACCTATACCCTTCATTCGTGTAAAGAGAGCTGGTCAAGACTTAGTTGAAGATGCTGTATGGGCTGCTTTCTGGCTAGCTATAGGATCGACTGTTTTTGCACTAGTATCTTACTTAGCTAACTATATCACCGAGTCTACAATGTCGATGAATGTTACAGGATGAAGAGGAATTGAGAATGAATCTAAATACAGTACTCATAGTAGCATTGCAGTTATGTGTACTTACATACTATTTAGGAGTTCTTGTATACATGTTACCACTACCGTCTAGGAGAATAAAAAGATGGGGGCCAGTTTTAATCGAAGATAGCCTATATGCAGCTTTTCTTATTTCAATCTTAAGTTTAATACTATATGCTAGTGATTACATATCAAGTTTCTCTGGATACACCTTAGCCGAAGTAATAGGATATATTAGAACAAATATCATCGCACTTTTCATAACAAATTATATTGCTAGGATAACGATCATGTTCCTATCTATCATTCCTGGTAAGTTTGGATCACTTGTATCTTTACTATTTTTCCCTTTCTTTCTTTCTTTCTATGCAATGGTTCTTGCCTCTGCAATAGCTCTTGTCCTCACACTATTGGTACATAGTGCTAAAACAGTTCTAGTTTCACTTGGTGCACTTCTTTACTCGATACCACTAAGGCTAGGACGAAATGCTGGAGCATCTCTAATAGCATTTATAGTAATAGGGAATGCCATGCTTCCATATTTGCCACATTGGGTTGCATTTATACTTACAAGTATAAGCACAGGCTATATTGAAAGTATCTCTACCTATAATAGGTCGGTCTACAATCTCTGGGGAGTTGTAAAAGGAGAAAGCGGAGGAAATCCTACATATGCTCTAATATACTTTAACGAAACAGAGACAGGGGAGATATACCGGTATATAGTAGGTAGAGATGGAGGCTATTACATATCAAAACCCTATAACTATCTACCTCAAGGAAGCTATACTGTCTATGTAGAGTACATGGGATTAATACTTAGACCTAAGAATTACAAGGTAAGAATTCCAGAAGATCTGCAACTAACAAATAACTATATCGATATGCCCTACAGACTCGATTTCTCTATTGATAATACAGTTTTCTTAGAGCCTCAAATTATTATTAGAAGTAATTGCGAAATATACAATGTCAGTATAATCTCGTCGAATAAGATTACATTGAAGTGCTTACTAACACCATATAAGAGTTATTCAATGTATATCATATCAAATAATTATTGCTCCATGGAAATTAATGAGCATAGTGAAATATACTATGTTGTTGCTGGCAGTGATAAAATGGCATGGAGAGGAGTACCTGTAAAGATTAAGAAAATAGATTTTACATCGTATAAATCCAGACCCACTATAATTTTGGACACTTACTGTATATCTAGCGAGATAATTGAACCTACACTTAGTGAAGCCTACTATGCACATCCCTCTCCTAGCTATAGCATATTTGATCCTCTCGTACAACTGACTTTACTCGGTATAGGTTACTCAATGGCGCTATTCTCATTTATTTCACTATTCACAATGGTGTCTCTGTCTCTAGCTAGAGTCATTGGAGCATATTATCCACGAATACTCTTCGAGAGGTAACCCTAATGAAGAAAGATTACAAAGAGAATAATAACACCAGAGTAGTCAGACTCAGCAGAAAGAAGATAGAACTATTTCTACTCACTATTCTCGGTTGGTCAGCAGTATATACGTTACTCTATTATAACGATTCTTTAGTACTTAAAATACTACTATGTTTAAACATTACTTTGTTTATTATGATAAACGTCTTGTTAAAGACGAAGTAAGGTGCTAAGTATGGAACCAGTACTACTAGCTGGTGTAGCATCTGTATTTTTAGTACTTCTCTCAAAAGTTATACCAAATAATCTATCTAGACGGAGAACATTAGCACTAGATAAATACTGTTGCTTCAAAGTAGCTGGTATCTGTACTATTCCAGTAGAGATTAGCGGTAACGAATGTTTATTTAAAATAGTGGAGAAAGGACTCATAGGTAGTCTACTGATAGAAGGTAGTATATGCGGTTTAATACTCGTTAATAAACCTGTAAAAACTAAAAAGGCCATACGTAAACTTGAATCTAGTATAATCAGTTTAGAGGTTCTCTATGAACGTTATAAGATGGATAAACATAAACATCAGATAGATCAGTTGAGACATCAACTGACTGAAATACTTAGAAACAATGACCCTATAGAACCATATATGCTGTTACTGCTCTGCGCTAAAAATGATACACCTATAGATTATCTCTTGAGAAATATAGAGAGTAGACTAGAACCATATAATTGTAGGTTCTCACTAGAATGCGACAATCAGCGGCTAAGCTTTAGGCAGAGAAAGAGTGTTATTACATCGAATAGAGTACTTACGAATAAGATACATACACAATTAAGACAAGTCTTTACTCTATCGAGAGCATACATGTACAGTGGTATTAGTATAGGTACAACACTTAGAGGAAGTAGACAAGTAATACTGCCGATTATAGGAAGAGAAGGTACACTACATACATGTATAGTAGGTCCAACTGGTAAAGGAAAATCAACAGTTATTGCAAAAATAATATCTAGACTGAATAGTAGAGATCTAGGATACATGAACTTCTTCATCATAGCAGTCGATCCTAAAGGTGATCTGTTTACATATCTAGACCAACTATATGGTAATTTTGAAAAGAGAATGATACACGATGATAGTATGTATAGAGAGCTTACATTAATGGAGGAGAATAAAGAGCTGGTAGTGTATCTACTAAAAGGTAGTAGTGAAGATAAACAAAAAACTATCCTAGAGATAATCGAGAATACAATTGAGTCAACGAAGATAGTTCATAACAATAGAATAACATTATTAGCCATAGATGAAGCTTGGATGATTCCTAGAACTAAAATATTAGAAAAACTCCTCAGAGAGGGAAGAAGCCGTAATCTATCAGTTTTCTTAGCTTCACAATATCCAGGCGATTTAAGTGATATCGTGTGGTCTAACATAGGTAATATAATTATTTTCGGTTCACGTAGTAAAAAGTATCTTGAGCATATTAGGAGGTATACTGGAATAGATGAAAAATTCCTAGACGAAATAAGTAAACTAGAAACAGGAGAAGCCCTCCTAAGGTACCCGTGGTCTTCTACTCCAATAATGGTGAGGATATTGTAACTAGTAGGACAAAATACATTAAATAGGGTATAGTGTCTCGCCTAGTATAGGGACATTTACTAGAATGAGGATGGTGTAAAGTTATGGGTAAGAGGATAATACCTCAGCAACGAGGTAAAGGGACACCACTACATAGAAGTCGTGGATGGCTTCACCCGGGTCCTGCTAAATATCCGCCCCCTACAGATCAAACAATACGAGGAAGAATTATTGAATTAATTCATGACCCAGGTAGATGGGTTCCTCTTGCACGAGTAGTACTAGAGAATGGGAAGGAGTTTTTAATGCCTGCAGCAGAAGGAATGTATGTAAGTCAGGTCATAGAGATTGGGCCAGATGCTTCCCCTGAGAATGGAAACATTCTACCAGTAGGAAAAATCCCAGAAGGTGCACAGGTATATAATATAGAGCTTAGACCTGGTGATGGAGGCAAGCTGGTGAGAGCATCTGGTACATATGCTGTAGTTGAAGGTCGTAGTGGTAACAGGACAGTTATTAGATTACCTAGCGGTAAGGTAAAAGAAGTACCGAATACTGCAAGAGCAACAATAGGAGTAGTCGCAGGCGGAGGAAGACTAGAAAAACCTCTACTAAAAGCTGGTGCAGCTTTCTACAAATGGAGTGCTAAGCCGCATGTATGGCCTAGAGTAAGAGGAGTAGCTATGAATGCTGTCGATCATCCACACGGAGGAGGAAGCCATCAAAGACCAGGTGGTCCTACAACAGTATCCCGTACAGCTCCACCTGGTAGAAAAGTTGGTCATATCGCAGCAAGAGCAACAGGTAGAAAAAAGAGAAGGAAAATCTAAAAGAATAAATTAAGATAATGTCTACGGTGGGATACCATGAAGAAAGAAGTAAAACTCGATGAGGAAACAAAAAGATGGATAGAATCACTTCCACCAGAGTGGCGAAAGTTTAGATATAGAGGATATTCACTAGAAGAACTGCTAGCAATGCCTATGGATGAGCTAATAAAACTACTACCTGCTAGGCAAAGGAGGAGTTTACTACGTGGACTAACAGATCCTCAAAGAAGATTATTGTGGAAAATCAGGAAAGCGAGGAAGAAAATACTAGAAGGTAAAAAAGTAGTAATAAAAACACATGTCCGTGATGCTATAATACTACCAGAGATGGTTGGTCTAACTATAGCTGTACATAACGGAAAAGACTTCATCCCAGTAAGGATAACACCCGAGATGATTGGCCACTACCTTGGTGAGTTCAGTCTTACATGTAAACCAGTACAACACGGAGAACCTGGGCTTAAAGCTACAAGAAGTACACTACATGTAGCTCTAAAATAGCTAAAATCCACAAAATCCCTATACTCTATTTCCCAACTCCTCCAACTTAAGTATAGGATTTACCAAAAATCATACCCGAGAGCGGGGATCTAGTTATTAAACAACATAAAGTAGATGGTTCTAAAAAACTTACAATAAGAACAAAATACAGCATAACTTCTAGTTCCTATGATGAACTATACGGGAGAGAACAGAGAAATAAATACAGAGAAATTACAAAGATAATACAAATAAAGGGAATTATATTAGACCTTGGGTGCGGAACAGGCCTCTTTCAAGAGTATCTACTAGAACAGGACTATCTAGGCAATGTAAAAACTCTTGTAGGCCTTGATTTAACGAGAAAGATGATAGTACTAGCTAAAATGAGATCAGAAAAACACGGTACAAGCCATTTGACTGAATACGTAGAGGCTGATGCAGAAAATATCCCATTAAGGCAAAACTCCATTGATATAACATTGTCAATCACAGTTCTAAATCTACTAGAAAATCAACAACAAGCATTAAGAGAAATCGATAGAGTAACTAAGTATAAGGCAGTAATCACTATACTAAAGTCTGTAGAACTAGGAGTTGCTCTAGCTAGTCTAAATATTGGTATCCTCGTAGGAGAAACAGACAAAGATTATATCTTCGTACGCGATACTATGAAGTAGACTACCTTGTTATTTGACTAAGAACTCCAGGCAGCTTCTTATAATCATCTACTATAAAGATTTTCGTACACTGCTTAAGATCCTCAAGCAGCTCCTTGCTAGGAATAGGAGGTGATATTATTTTGATACTCCAGCCTTTGCTGGATAAGGTGCATAGAACATCTCTGACAGCATCCTTGGAGATAACTGTCTGCTGGAGATCAGATACAAGAATAAGCTCTGATGGTGAAAGGTTTTTCACGGCGGTTTTAAGCGCATATGTTACATTAGTATATCCACTAAACCTAGTGGATAATAACCTATCAATAAGGCGTAGATAACCTATCCTACTAATACTCTGTCTTTCATAGACATAGACATCTTGATCAAATAGTACGAGGCGTTTAATTACCGGTATAAGTGATGAAGCCAAGAGCATTGTCTGTAGCGCGTATGGCTTCATACTCCCACTTTTATCGACGACGAGGACTACACGACGAGGAGTCTTTCTAGTTTTACTCACAATAAACTGGTTTTCTAGACGTAGCATTTTAGATAAAGAGAGTCTAATATCCATATGTCGGCTTCTTGCTCCTATTATTTTCCTCCTTGGGGCCCTACCTATTGATGATAATCTAGTTGCCATATTTCTACGTAGTAGGATTTTCATGAGCATTAATGCATAGGCTCTTATCTTTCTGTTAGGTGATGAGCGTAAACTCGAGAGAAAGGAAAAAGCAGAATAAGTATCCATATCTTTAACAGTTATTTTAAGAGAAGAGAATGTGTCACCAACTTGTGCCTCTTCTATTATCTTCTTTAGAATTTTTAGTTCTCTCTTCATGTATTCTACGAAATACTTGTCTTCTTTGATAGAGAGGAGCTTGTTTTCGAGTTTAGTTAACTCTGTGAATGCATAGTCTAGGTATGATCTGTAATCTTCTAGAAAATATCTTAAAATATTAGTTCTAATA
>JALTYD010000005.1 GCA_027046525.1 Pyrodictiaceae archaeon | reverse complement strand
ATAGAAGCCTTCTACATAAGCTACTCCTACTTCTGGTGCTTGTGTCTGTCCAGATAATTGAGATAGAAACATAAAAGCTACTACAGCAAAAGAAGCTGTAGTAACTATAAACGCAATAATTATAACTATGTTCTCAGGTAGAGATATACCTTTAAAATGGAGAAACTTTTTTGGAGAACGTGTAGAAGTGTAGGGAAAAAATACATGTTTCAACCTATCCCTCCACCCCTTCTATAACCATACCGTCTCTTCTCTATTAAAGCCTCTAGCCACCCATAATCAAGTCTACATACTCGCTTGTTAGTGTCGCAGGTACTTCATATCTTACAACAACAGTAGCTCCCGATGAAGGCTTAATCTCTACCTCGATATTACTATAAGCTGGTAGACCAGTCGCACCTAGTATATCTGAAGCATTAATAGCAAGTATAACTACTTCGCCAGGCTCTAGTAGTAGATTATCGTTACCCTGTGCAGTAGCCCAAGTAGCATTAGTAGTCACATTAGTTGTTGGATCTGTGAATGAGATTTCATCGAGACTACTTACTACAGCTAGACTCGATAGAGCACCAGAATTAACTGCTTGTGCAAGTGCTTTACTCGTACCATTAGGCAACTGTAGTAGTACAGATACTACAGTCTTACCTAGATCTATTGGCCTTGCACCACCTGTTAGTTTTACAGGTATATAGACAATTGATACTGCTTCATCGCCAACAGTGCCACCTACGTTTTCTACTTTCCCTATAGCGTTTCCAGCAATATCTAGTGATTTTGTACTAGACTCGTAGGCTCTAGCCATTATCTCTTTACTCTTCTGGCTAGCAAACATACCCATGTTGATTGCTACGAATGCTAGTGCACTAGCTACTAGGACGAATGCTATTAGTACTATAGCTGCTTCTATACCAACTATACCTCTCATACCCATGCTATGTCCACCTCTTCTCGTCATGCCCTTCTAGGCTACTTGTTCTTTTAAAATAGAGAAGTAATTGTCGCCTACTCGGCGACAAGTAGTCTCCAAGGAAGACATCATAGAAGAATACTAAGCTGTAGCCGAGCTGGCTTCACCAAATATCTTCAGAAGCATTCATATGTTCCTATAGACTCTTATCCAAAATAGAGGGACCTACAGTATTGTCTAGTACTAGTAACAAAACTAGTACTGAGCTTATACTAGATAGGATAGATATTCTTAGGAGAATAGATCAAGTGATAGATTTATCTAGAGGATGGCTACAACTACGCATACTAATCATTGTGGGGGATAAGAGCGCAACAGTAGAAGAAGTATCTAGAAAACTAGGTATCTCTCGTAAAAACATCTTCGACAGCCTCCGTAAAATGAAGACTAAAGGTTTAGTAGAGCTAAACAATGGACTCATAAAACTGACAGAAAAAGGAGAAGAAATCTACAACCTACTAAGAGAATTAGCAAGTACTAGTAGAGCTTCTCCAACAGCTACTCTCCCACTATCACTCAACACCTACGAAGTACTATCAC
>JALTYD010000004.1 GCA_027046525.1 Pyrodictiaceae archaeon | reverse complement strand
GTTATGGGGCTTTCTTCCTAGATTTATAGAGATAGGTAGTCTTGAAGGATACTCTTGTAGTGTATGTTTTGTAGGGTTTCTCTCGACGTCAGTAGTACTAGGGTATATAGGTGGTAGGAGGTATAGTATCTTGTCACGTCGAGATGCACAATTAGCTGGGATAATATCTGGGTTAGCTGCATTTGTGTTTGGATCTATACTCTCTGCTGCTTTCTAGTTCTCTGTATTCTTCGTAGAGGAGTCTTGAAGATACAAGTTCTTTAAATCCTCGTGGAAAGAGAGGTTTACCTTGGACAACTGGGTATGTGAATGGTAGTTCTATTTCTAGTTCAAAACCCATAGGTGTTATTGTCTTTATCCTAGGATTATCTACGAATTTTATATCCTTGAGATCTCCTCCATTTATTATTCTAGAAGCAACATATACTGCACCATCTATACTTAGTTGTTTACTACCTAGGTTTCTTATTAGTGCTCTAGTAGTACGTGATGATAGAAGCTTGTATGTTCTACCACGTGGTGGGTGATCTCCTAGAATACCACCTACTACTATGATTTCTGCGTTTTTTGTATCATTATGGCTTAGTGTCTCTTGGGCGAGAGGATCAAGTATAATTAGCTTAGATTGTGAAGTATAGAGTTCTCCTTCTAGTTCTAAGATACTCTTTTCGTAAGTCTTAGTAATCCTCCTTAGTATGTCATAGTAGCATCTAGCATTAGTTATGACTAGTGGCTGGTATAAACTACTAGCATGTTTGTATTCGAGTAGGAGCCATTCACTCGTATAGTCTTCTAGATGTTCTATCGCTATTACTGGTTTAGTCCTGGCCACACTTACTATGCCTCCTCTTGTTTATATCCTTTGAATATCTCCTTGTACCTAGAGTAGATTTGTGATTCTATAATGATATCTCTACCTTCTACTCTATACCTTAGTCCAGAGAGAGGATTAGGAGGAGGATCTGGATAGTTGTATAGTTCTTTTGGTTTTTCTCTCCCTAGGTATATCCATTTTATAAGAGAGGTTTTCCCCTTCTTTCCCACGTACTTGATTCTCCACCAGTATCTCCCTATGTAATGATATATTTTCCTGCCACCTGTAGGTGATGGTTTTGTAACGATATGTAGTGGTTTGAGGTAGTAGCCTTTCTTGCTTATAAGCGAGTTATATCTATATAGTTCTTTTAGGTACTCCTCGATAGCTTTTTCTACTGCTTCAACACCATTTATTATCCTAATGTATCGCTTCTTGATAGTTATTCACCTTAGTATTGGTGGTCTTTTCTTCGCTACTTTTCTCCTCGCTTCTTCTAGTATTTTATCAGCTTTTTCGAGAAAGTCTCCTGGTAGTTTCTTGAAGAGAGGTTCTGGTTTTCCTATTTTGTGTCCAGGCTCGACTACTAGTCTACCAGCATCTTTTAATCTACCTTTCTCGTGTACATCTCCTTCTAGTCCTAGCATTCTCCATAGTTTAGTAGCACTTCTAGGAGTAAATGGTGCTAGTAGTATAGCTA
>JALTYD010000003.1 GCA_027046525.1 Pyrodictiaceae archaeon | reverse complement strand
CTACTAGCCTGTAGTAATAGGAGGTTGAAGTGGAGCTGAAGCAGAACAGTAAAGTCATCGCGTACATCCTACTCGCTATTATAGGCGTTATCTTGATATCTACTGGCCTCCCACGATTAGTAATACCTGACGAAGAACCATACAATAAACTACATGAAATATATTCTATTAAAGTCTGCCAGACTGATACTATAAAAGAGGTATACGAGAAGAGAGAAATCTCTGAGAAGGCTGTTAGAGAAGGCTATAAGCTACACTGTGAACTCCTAGATCTTGACGATAGAAATGCTGTTGTAAAACAAGTAATTGCAATGTCGATATTCTATGTATCAGTTCTAGGAGCTATTATGTTCTGGGAGAGGAGAGTAGCTGCAGTTTTCCTCGGACTAGTAGCTATGATATTTCTAGGTGTAGTACCTCTATCCTCAGCGCTCGAGCATATGGAGTTAGACCTAGTCATATTCTTGATAGCTATGATGACAGTAGTAGGATATTTAGAAGAGACTGGGTTCCTAAGATACGTCTCTATAAAGATGGTTCTAGCATCTCGTGGTAATCCAAGCGCCTTGCTGTTTCTACTAACGCTTGTATCATTTATAATGGCTGCCTTAGTAGATGAAGTCTCAAGTATAGTCTATGTGACTTATCTCACTTTTGAGATAACTAAACTCTTTAATATGAGAGCTATTCCATGGGTACTAGTTGTTGTATTTGCTACTAATATTGGAAGCGCTGCTACTATGATAGGTAATCCTATAGGAATCTACATTGGTCTCTACTTCAAGTTATCATTCTTGGACTTCATACGGTACGCATCTCCAGCAGCATTTACAGCTCTACTCGTAACCTTTATAATCTCTAGGATATACCTAAGAAGAGACCTCAAGAAGATAAAGACTATTGTAGAGAAGAAAGGACTAGAACTTGATCCCTGGGTAGAGGTTAGAGATATTAGAGAATTCTATATCTCAGCTATACTCTTCCTTATAACCATTACTGGTATAGCTCTACATACTCAGGTAGCTGAATTTCTCAATAGCCTACTACATAGACTCTACTGGGGGAGAGGGCTTACAATTACTGAACATGATGCACTGATAGTCTTCCCAGTAATAACAGCTGCAATAGCTCTAATTAGGACAGGTTATGGAGCTAGAAAGCTCATCGAAGAAAAAGTTGAGTGGTGGGCTCTGTTATTCTTTATGTTCCTCTTCGCTCAAGCAGCTGCACTGAGTTACAGTGGTGTTACAGACAAGATAGCATATGTTATTCTCTCGTCTATCGGAGGAGGCTACGATGTTAGTACTGGGATACTAGCTAATATACTTGTAATGTATTCTACAGCGTTTATGAGCGGGTTTATCGATAATATGCCAGTAATAGTTACTTTATCTCCTGTAGCAGAGACTATTATGAATCTAGGAGTTATAGGTTCGTTTATGCTACCATGGAGTCTCTTGTTCGGAGGTACTATGGGTGGGAATCTAACTATTATTGGAAGTACAGCTAATATAGTAGCTGCTGGGCTCATGGAGAAGAGAAAGATGCATGTAAGATTCGGTGAGTGGATTAAGATAGGAGTCATTGTTGTACTAGCAACATTGTTTGTAGCTTCTACGTGGGTTGTAATGAATATCCTTATGCTCAGCTAGCTTTTTTGGTTCTTTCTCTGAGAGCTTTTATTAGTTCTGTTACTATCTCTCTCCAGTCTCCTACTATTCCATAGTCTGCGTGTTTGAATATAGGAGCATCTGGATCCTTATTTATAGCTACTACAACTCTACATTCTCTTATTCCTACAACGTGTTGTGCAGCACCGCTGATTCCAACAGCTATGTATAATTTCGCTTTTACTGCTTTACCAGTTTGTCCAACTTGTTTATCGTGTGGGATAAGTCCTAGATCGACTGCTTTTCTACTACCAGCTACTACTCCTCCTAGTAGTTCTGCTAGTTCTTCCAGCATCTTGAAGCCTTCTAGTGTACCTACGCCTCTACCTCCTGAGACAATATATTCTGCTTTTTCTATTGGTATTTCTTCTCTCTTCATATACTCGACTCTTACTAGTCTAGTTCGTGGTCTCGGTATTTTGTATTCTTTCTCGTCCTCCCATAGTATTTCTCCTTTCCTCGAAGCATCTCTAGGAGGTTTAGGGAATACATTAGGTCGTGCAGTTCCTATCTGGGGTCTTCTTGTAGGTGTCTTAATATAAGCTAGTAGTATTGCTGCAAATGGTGGACGTATCATTAGTACATCTCCTGTCTTCTCGTCTACATCGAATTGTGTACAATCGGCTGTTATTCCTGCTCTTAGTGTATTTGCTACATATGGTGCTAGTTCTCTACCTTTCATAGTTGCTGGGAAGAATACTACTTCTGGTTTATACTTATCTACTATCTGAGATATTATTCTAGCATATACTTCTGCTATGTATGGTTTTAGTTTATTACTAGTGAGAATTCTTACTCTATTAGCACCATGGTATATCATTTCATGTGCAGCTTTCTCTAGTAGCTCTTTATCATATCCTAGTAGTAGACCCTCGACTTCTACACCTAGTTTAGATGCTATGTAGTTAGCTGGTGTTAGCATTTGTAGACTAGGCTCGCTGATAGTTTCTTCGGTCTCGTCTATTTCGCCTACGACCCATATACCGCTATACTCACTAGGTTGTGTACACTCCCACTCAGGACATAGTTCTTCACAATTTACTTCTTTTTTCTTAGACATAGTGTTTTTCACCTCTATGGTAGTACTTTTTCTTCTTCTAGGTGTTTGATGAGCCATTTTACTGCTTCTTTGGGGTTTCCTTGGTAGATCTTCCTCTTTCTGGGTATCTCTGGCTGCCATGTAACTTTCGATACTATTGTTGGGCTACCTCTGAGGCCTATACATCTAGGATCTAGTCCTAGTTGTTTGTTTGTCCAGACTTCGATAGGCTTCTCTGTAACTGCTCTGAGTTTATTAGTGAGGCTTATTGGTCTTGGAGGATTACTATGCATTGCTACTCCTATAACTACTGGTAGTTCTACTTCGTACCACTCGTATCTATCTTCTAGTTTTCTCTTGACAACTACTTTATTCTCTTTAAGCTCTAGTTTCTCTATTGATTCTACGTAGTAGATGTAGGGGAGATCAAGCCAGCTAGCTACTTGAGCTGGTATATGTGCAGTAGAACTATCTATAGTCTCCTGGCCGAAGAATACTAGGTCGACTCTACCTATTCTCTCTATAGTTTTTGCTAATGTATAGCTTGTCGCGAGAGTATCAGAGCCTGCAAATACTCTATCACTAACAAGTATAGCTCTATCTACACCCATACCTATTACGTGGCGGAGTCCTTCTTCTGCCCCAGGAGGAGCCATTGTTACTACTATGATCTCTCCGCCATATTTCTCCCTAGTTTTTAGTGCTAGTTCTATAGCATCTAGATCATGTGGATTTACTATGCTAGGAACTCCTTCTCTGATTAGTGTTCCAGTTTTTGGATCGAATCTAACAGCTTGAGTATTAGGAACCCACTTGATACCAACAACAATGCGTGGTCTTTTCATAATTCTCTACCTCTAGTCTAGGAGAATCTATAGAGTACACCTCTACCACTAACAGGGTAGTTCCAAGTGATAGCTTCTCTAGGACATACTGTTCTACATGTACCGCATTCGAGGCATCCTTCATAGCTAAATAATAGCTTGCTATCAACTAGTGTATAGCAGCCAGCTGGACATAATAGTACACATGGTTTATACTCACAATCTGTACATCTTGATGTATCTACGACTATATGTGGTCTATGATCTACATCCCAGAGGTTCCTCTGAAGTAGATCATCTATTCTCTGTATCTTGAGGAGTTGTTGGTTCCCGGATTCTCTACTACTCATAGTTTTCTCACCATCTTAAACATCTTGTAGAGGAAACTTAGGAGATTAATATGATGTGTTTTAAGCGAGCTACGGAGAGCTTCCTGGATTCTAGGAGTCTCGTATCCTAGTTCAAAGAGTTTCCTAGCAGTATCTATAGCTACCACGGGGTATTTCTCGAAGAACTCTACTTCGTGCATTATTTGTTCTACTCCAGTATGGTTTCTTAGATCTTTAGCTATGAAGCTACCTAGTAGTTTTTTCTCGTAGTTTTCTCTCAGAGTTTCTTCCGAAAAATCTCCTAGATTGAATGCTTTCTTAGCTGCTTCTGCTGCTAAATAACCACTATATACAGCATAATCAACACCTCTAAAAGTATAGCCTGTATTGAGGAGGAGGCCTGCTGCATCACCAACTACTATTAGCCCGCTAGTTGCTAGTTTCCTAGGCATAAATCTCCTCCCTGACTCTATTGTGAGATGTGCTGAGTACTCGATAATATCACCGTCCTCCCAGTACTGTCTGAGTTGTGGGTGGAGGCGGAGCTTTTCAACTAGTCTGTATATCTCTTCTCTAGCTTTTTTCACTGCTGTAGCTAGGTATACTACTACTCCTATGCTAACACTATCTCTATTGGTATATATGAATGCTCCACCAGGCAGGTAGTCTGTGGGTTCTCCTACTAGTAGCCATGCTAGTCCACTATCCTCTTCTAAGCCGAAGCGTTCATTAATTTTATCAGCACCTACTTTGATAACCTCTTTTGCGCCTAGAGCTACTTCCTCTGGGGAAAGTCTCTCCGCCAATCCTAGTTTTTCGAGTAATAGTCTATTTACTCCTTCAGCATCTATAACGATGCTAGCTTCTATTCTTTCTCCACCAGCTTCTATACCTGTTATTCTTCCATCCTCTTCTACTATACTATCTACTCTTACTTCGTCTACATATACTGCTCCAGCGTTAATTGCTTTGTCAACAATCCATGAGGTGAACTCTGTTAGATATGTTGTAAAGCTGTGTTTCTCGGGGGATTCGTACTCTAGGCTAAGTATTCTCGAGTTATGTAGTATACTTATCTTCTCTCTCTTGACCCACCGGTGTATCGGTGCTGTTTTTTCAACATCAGGGAAGACTTCTCTTACTGGAGTAACATATATTCTACCACCGAATACTTGTTTTGATCCTCTTCCACGGCCTCTCTCAACTAGTAGTGTCTTTATACCTGCTTCTGCGAGTTTATATGCTGCTGTAGCTCCTGCTGGTCCTGCTCCTACTACTATGGCGTCAAACTTTGTTGCCAATTACTACACCACATCTACTAGCAAAAAAGGGAGATAAAATGATTAATTATGTTTGATATTGCAGAATATAAGGAATCTAAAAATATTTGTAATTATAGCTATATCTGCTTTAGATTCCTCCAGAGCTTACTGCCACCAGCTAGTCCTAGGACTATTAGGCTAATTCCTGATGCTACTAAGAATGTTATTGTTCTCTCAATAATAGTGATAGCTAGTGCTCTACTAGGATCTATGCCTAGTGCTACTAGTATACCTGTTAGTCCTCCTTCAACTATACCTAGTCCTCCTGGTGTTATAGAGAATACTCCTAGTAGTATATAT
This sequence comes from Pyrodictiaceae archaeon, assembly GCA_027046525.1. Classification (GTDB taxonomy): domain Archaea; phylum Thermoproteota; class Thermoprotei_A; order Sulfolobales; family Pyrodictiaceae; genus JALTYD01. Next base: position 2,267 of record JALTYD010000003.1, on the reverse strand, counting down.
GATACAGTTACACTGAGCAGTACAGGTATACTTAGTGTAACTCCAACAGATAGTGCTACTAGGTATATACGTGCTAGATCTAAGATCCACACTAGAGTGCTTATAGCTATAGCAGTTACTGTTAGATAGCGATTACCTAGTAGATCTTTCAGCTTGAATGATGGCTGCTGTAGTTTTTCACGCGGTATTCTCTTTTCTAGTCTCTTAATGATATAATCCATTAGTTTATCCCAATACTTCATCGATAGTATACTCAGAATTATTATGACAAGAAGACCTGCTGCTAGAGTATAGATTTTACCTCCAGCTATTATACCTAGACCTATTGCTATTATCGTTATACCAACAACTGGTACTGCCTCGGTTATACGCTCAAAAGCTATAGTATTTACTAGGTCTAAGATCCGAGCACGTGATTTGATATGTATATATGCTACTCGTATAAACTCACCGCCTGCTCTTGTACTAGGTGTTAAATTATTGACTAGTATAGAGATATAATATGAAGCTATGACGTCATAGAACTTGTATGGAATTCTTCTATTCTTCAGAACTATTGCCCAGCGTAGAGCGTATAAGAATATAGAGGCTATATAGGAGAGAAAGGCACAAAAAGCATACATAGATTCTGCCGCTAGTACATGTGATAGTGATTCTCTTATCCATACTAGTGATAAGTTGTTTAGCAAAGGTTTAATCGCCTAACTGTTACTAAGAGGTGCTAAAGTTTGATCATAATCGTTTTAGGTACTCCATCTACTATTACTACTTCTAGTGGAGCATCTATGTTTGCTGATACTATTTTCTCGACATCTCTCCTAATAGACTGTAGTTCACTGAGTTTTTTATTTAGTGATTCTGCTAGTTCTTCTGCTGATCGTAGCTCAGTAGAAGGTGATGGATTTATTACAACAGAGACACTATCGAGGTTTATTACATTCTCGCTAGTAGCTACAGCAGTTTCTCCGCCAGTTAGTGCAGATACTATCGATTTCAGCTTCTCTACCTGTTCTGTTTTTGCTCTAAGATCTTCTATTACTCTAAGTAGTTCTCCTAGTTTCTTCCTTATATCGGCTAGCTGAGAGTCTATATATCTCAGAAGTTCTTGTGGGTTTTCAAATCTCCTTATTCCTAGTTCCATTATATCACCGTTGATGCATACTTCCAGGTCTATGAAGTATATCTTACGGCAATGTATTTAAACTGTACCATGCATAGACATAACTACTGATTGTGGGAAAAACGTACCCTTATAGGTATTACTTTGGTATCTTCTCTAGATTGTTTCTTCACCTCTAGCTATAGTCTCTAGTACTCTCTTAAAGTACCTCCTTATTACAAGGACAATGATTGTTGCTACGACTATAGCAGTTATTAAATCAGTATACCTCTTTACTAGGGTGAGAGGCTCTGGCTCAAGCACAATTGTTGTTGTGACATCGATTGTTAGTGACAGACTAGTACATTTGGTTACATATCCAGTTGCTTTTACACATAACTGGTAGGATCCGTATGGTAGCTGCATATTTATCACTCCTTTCTCATCAGCTGGTATCGTAGTAGATACTGCAACATCTAGTCCTATAGCTTCTGCTTGTGCAGTAATAAGTGGAGAACCTGTGTCGTCTACGACTTTGAGTGTAAGCTTAAGTGGCGTTCTTTCTAATTCTACCATGATTTGCTTCTTATCTGGTCTAAGAGTTATATTCTTCGCTACATATACTGGCTTCTGCGGCTTTATACCTAGTACTGAGCCGTTTACATGTATTGGTAGAGTTATATTAGTACTATTGACTGCGATGAAAACCCCTACGGGTTTATTGTCTAGTTCAAGTTCTACTGCAGCCGCTGGTGCTCCACCAGTTACAGGTGATATAGGATCTCTCAGAGTAATATTTACAGGTATACGGATTCTCTCTAGTGGGACTGTGACTTTTGTACTACCATATCTCAAATCTACTGTGATTGTAGCTGGGTTGTAGAGGAAGAAGACACCGAGTGCTTCTCTAGGCTTAACTATTACTTCATATACTCCTCGAGGTCCTCTGAGGAATATTTTGTCTTCCTCGTGTCCTACTACTACTAGCGGGGGTTGTGGTTCTATCAATGCAGCTACAGGTTTTCTGAGGCGTATATCGAATACGTATAGTGTGGCGTTATATATTACTGGTTCTATTTTGATACTTATTGTTTTACTTAGTGTATCTATTACCACTACTTCGCTGTACTCGTGGAAGAAGGGAGCATAAGCTCTGGGTGGTATACTT
>JALTYD010000002.1 GCA_027046525.1 Pyrodictiaceae archaeon | reverse complement strand
ATACTAGGAGTAGTTTCTAATTTTTAGCTAGACTGTAGATATTATGCTGGGATGGAGCTACCAGGTGGAGTAGCAAATCATGTGAATAGCTCAAGGGAAACTATTATGACTATAGACTTGGCTATGGGGGGTATGATAGAGAGTATAATCGAGTATGTTAAGAGAATAGATCCTGCAATAGCATCGTTATTCATTGCCTTCTTCAGTAACTTAGTTCCATACATGGCAGTTCCGTATCTAGCTGTTATAGCTGGATATGGAGCAACTCTCACTAATTATGCTGACAAAGCACTAGTTGCAATAGCTGGAGGTGTAGGAGCAGGATTAGCAAAAACTATTATATTCCTAGTAGGTAGAGGTCTCCATAAAGTACTCCCTAAACAGACGAAAGAAAATCTTGAGTTCTTTGCAAAGTTCTTCAAGAGGGGGGTCTTCGCAGCAGTTTTTATATTTGCTGCACTACCTCTACCGGACGATGTATTATACATTCCCATAGGAATAGCGGGCTATAGCGTTATATTCTTTCTTATATCTGTAACAGCTGGAAAAATAGTTATTACTACTCTTGCACTTTTATTCGGAGACCTTATAAGAAGCATCTTGGGTGGAGAAGGGGCATCGAGCTTAACAATAGCACTAGGACTACTTATAGGTAGTATTATAGTTGCAATAATTATTATCAGAATGAACTGGAGAAAGATCGTAGTTGTTTACAACGAAGAAGGTCTATTAAGAGGATTTGGAGAGCTATTAGCTCAGATATTTATCGCTGTACTCCCACAGCCTTATGCCAAGAAGCTCGACGAGAAAGTAGATAATCTACTAGGATTAACAGAGAAAGAATAAATGCTGCTAACCCTACGTAGTAGCTCGGTTTCTCACGTATTCTATCTTGAGTATCTAGCATGATTGTCTCTGTGGCTATTTTTTCTTTGTCTTCAAGACTACCTGTTATATTCTCTAGTATCTCGATGAGTATTTTCTCAGATTCTCTCTTCTCTGGCATAGTTATATTATATTTTTCAGAATAATGAGATATTATCTTTTCTAGTTCTTTTCTGTTAGGCTCAATAGTTACATATGTGCTACACTGATCTTTCTTTAGATGAAGTAGTACCTTGGCATTTAGAGGTATTTGAGAAGTCAATTCTATAGTGACTAGATTATTGCTGGGCGTCTTTTTAATACTCGGTATAACTGGTTGTTTTAAATCACCAATAACTATGAATGTTTTGATATCTGTTTTATCAACCAAATCTCTCCGTAGAAGAGTTATATTAACTACTACTGTGTAGCCAGTTACTACACCAGGAACAGGCTCGACTAGTTTTATTTCTGCTTGTATATCTTCTCCTAGTAGGGGTCTATCGCAGTAGTAGCTTGTAGTGTTTATGTAAGCATTTATAGTAGTAGTTATGAGAATTACTAGTAGTAGAGGCGATATATCCAATGTATCTAGCCCATGTATACAGTTTTTATCTTCTATTCCTAGTAACATAATGTATAGCCTTCCAT
>JALTYD010000001.1 GCA_027046525.1 Pyrodictiaceae archaeon | reverse complement strand
CATTAGTGACGTTACATTATATAATTATATAATGTAAAAAGACAACTAGGTGAATTCTTGAGCTAGAGCTCTTATTACCTAATATTACTCGGCCGAGATTAAAGTTACGGTCCTAAGTATACCTTCAAGCGCTCTAATCATTGTAACAATTTTGTCTATCTTCCTCAAACTATCAGATACAATTTCTATAACTACATCATATTCTCCATATACAACAAACACTCTAGCTTCAACACCTATTTCTGATGCTATTTCTTTCACCATATTAACTACTTCATACTCTTTTCCTATCTCTGTAACAGCTAATATAAACGCAAACACTTGTTCTGAAGACATCTCTTACCGCCTCATATACACTCATTTACTTGTTCTCGGCCTCCCACGGCCGCGGCATCTCAGCATCAATCCACGGCCTCAGCGTATAGCCCGATATAGTCATTGGCCTTCTTCTACTTTGATTATTCTAAGATAATCAAAGTTTAAGTATGTATTGCTCATTTGCATCAAAATATCTTTATATCTACTTGTATAGCTATCATCATGGACAATTACTTGCTGTGGTGAGAACTATGCCTACACTACAAGAGTGTCTTAAAGTTGTAGAGAAACTCTACCCAGAAGGTGTTGCTGTTAAAGATATTGCAAAACAATGTGGAAATAGTATGAGTCTTGTATATCGAGCTATTGAGAAACTAGAAAGAGAAGGAAAAATAACAAGGAGGAAAAGTAAGGGTACACGACGTAGATTAGTATCTGAGAAGGAGATTAGAGAAATAAGAAGTAGGTATGAATCTGGAGAGTCTATTTACTCGATTGCAAAGAAGCTAAGTAGGCCTCCCTCAACAGTATACTACGTACTCAAACGCTTGGGCCTAAAATAACTCGAACTATCTATGGTGAAACTATAATTTGTGTTACACTACTATATAGAAATCCACTACTCTCCTGTTCTCTTTCTATGTCTTAATTCTTATGACTTCTGATGCAAGCTTAGAACAGAATATATCCCACTAGAATTCCTAGTACTATGCGAAGATTCGCTGCAACGACTTAGTGTTTTTACTATAATTATGTGAGAAGTAGGAGTATCACGATATGCTTCTACTAAACTCTCCCCAATAGATACTTCTCCTTCTCTACATAGTTTTGATTCAAGCTTCCGTATACCTATCTCATAGTCTCTTGCAGTAACAACTCTAGGCTCTAACCCCCATAGTATCGATATCTTACGTGCACATCGCATAGAAGAAGAACCAACAATAGTTTTAATCAGCGGACGAGATGCAGAGAGCTTCGGTGGGAGAGTACAACCTATAGTGTACACAAGTATAGCATGTGCTTCTAGCTTCTCAGCTACATCCACAACACTATCTGCGTATCTCCACAACCCATTAACTGCATTGTACTTCTTTATACTACTCTTCTCTTCTGCTTTAAGTAGTATTCTCTTTAGCCATTTAACAGCCTCAAGAGGATATCTCCCAATAGATGTCTCGCCAGTAAGCATTACTGCATCTA